>CAYUTT010000391.1:0-2296 GCA_964447575.1 uncultured Methyloceanibacter sp. | reverse complement strand
AGGACGACGACGAGCAATGGCTGTCGCTGCGCTACGACCTGACCGCGCCGCTCGCCCGCTATGTGGCGGAGAACTACCAGACCCTGCCGAAGCCCTTCCGCCGCTACCAGGCCGGGCCGGTATGGCGGAACGAGAAGCCGGGCCCTGGCCGCTTCCGCCAATTCATGCAGTTCGACGCCGACACGGTGGGGGCGGCGAGCGTCGCCGCCGACGCGGAGCTTTGCATGCTCGCCGCCGACACGCTGGAGGCGCTCGGCGTTCCGCGGAAGCAATACGTGATCAAGTTCAACAGCCGAAAACTGTTGGACGGCGTGCTAGATTCGATTGGGCTGGTGGCGGAAAGCAATACAGCGCAGCGCCTGAAGGTACTCCGAGCAATCGATAAGTTGGATCGTTTAGGTTCCTCCGGCGTCAAACAGTTGTTGCTTGACGGGCGCGAAGACGAGAGCGGTGATGTTACGCCCGGGGCGGAGCTTCATCCGGACCAAGCCGAAGAAGTTCTGAAACTGCTATCGCTCTCATCACTGGCGGACCTGCTGGACTATTCGAATAGGCCAATCCTTGATGAGTGGGCAAAGTCAAAGTTCGCGTTGAACAACACCTTCAATAAAGGTCTGGATGAACTGAGTGCCGTCACCGAACTCTTGGATGCTGCTGGATACGACACGGACCGTATCTGCGTTGATTCCTCCGTTGTGCGGGGCCTTGAGTATTACACCGGCCCCGTGTTCGAGGCCGAGCTGACGGCGCCCATCAAAGACGCGCGCGGGCAGGAGATCAGGCTCGGCTCCGTGGTGAGTGGCGGCCGCTATGACGGTCTGGTCGAGCGCTTCACCGGCGAGCGCGTGCCCGCGACCGGCGTCTCGGTCGGCGTGTCGCGGCTCCTTTACGGTCTTCAGCTTCTCGCCAAATACAAGAGCGACCAGATACAAGGCCCCGTGGTCGTCCTCGTGTTCGACAAGGATCGCATGGCCGACTACCAGAAGATGGCGCAAGCGCTGCGCGCCGCCGGCATCCGCGCCGAGCTCTATCTCGGGTCGTCCGGCATGAAGGCGCAGATGAAATATGCCGACAGACGCGGCAGCCCGTGCGTGGTGATCCAGGGCGGTGATGAAAAGGGACGCGGCGAGGTCCAGATCAAGGACCTTGTCCTCGGCGCCAAACTCACCGGCACCAAAGACCGCGACGAATATTTAAGGATGCAGGCGGAAGCGCAGTTCGCCGTGCCGGAGGACCAACTCGTCGAGGCGGTCAAGGGCGTCCTCGCCCGGCACAGGGCGTAAGCCGCATGGCCGCTGAGTCCGCACAGAATTTCGAGGCGCTCGAAGCGCAAGCCCGTGCCCTGCTCGATCTCTTCGGGCGGGCGGGCTACGAGCCCGTGGCGCCCTCGGTCATCCAGCCGGCGGGTGTGTTCCTCGATCAGATCGGCGAGCAGGTCCGCAGCCGCACCTATGTGTTCACCGATCTCGCCGGCGAGGAGCTGTGCCTGCGCCCCGATCTCACCGTGCCGGTGTCGCGGCTTTATCTCGAGCGGCACCCCGACGCCGGAAAGACCGCGCGCTATTGCTATAACGGCCCCGCCTTCCGCTTTCAGCCGCTGGGTCCGAGCCGCACCCATCCGCGCGAGTTCCGCCAGGCCGGCATCGAGTGCTTCGGCGCGCCTGACAGGGAGAGCGCCGACATCGAGGTCCTGCTGCTCGCCGTGGAGGCGGTCCGCAGCGCGGGACTCAGAGACTATGGGCTCCGCTTCGGCGACATCGCGCTGTTCTATGCGCTGGTCGATGCGCTCCAGCTGCCCGAGCGCTGGCGCCTCAAGCTGCGGCACTATTTCTGGCGTCCGCCCGTGTTCCATGCGCTGCTTGGCCGAGTCGCGGAAGGCGAACGCCCCGTGCCGAACGGACTTGCGGCGGCGCTCGCCGAAAAACTGGCCGGCGCGACGCAAGCGCGTGCCGAGGAACGGGTCGCGGCTTACCTCGACGGAGAGGGCATTCCGCTTGCCGGCAACCGCACCTTGCACGAGATCGCGACGCGGCTGCTCGACCACGCGGCGGATCTGCGCGCCGAGCCCCTGCCGAAAGAGGTGGCGACCGTCATCGACTACTATCTCGCCGTCTCCGCGCCGCCGCGCGAGGCCGCCGGCAAGATCGCGATGATCGCCAAGGGAGCCGGGCTCGATATGGATGCGGGGCTCGATGCCGTCTTGCGCCGCTTCGACCGGCTGGAGCGCGATGGGCTCGATCTTGCCCGCGCCACCTTCGCCACCGAGTTCGGCCGCAAGCTCGAATATTACTCGGGC
>CAYUTT010000390.1:0-2299 GCA_964447575.1 uncultured Methyloceanibacter sp. | reverse complement strand
GGCTTCTCGTCGATGGCCCAGAAGCCGACCAGCGTGTCGAGCTTGTCGGCGAGCGCGACGGCGATGGCGATGGGCTCGCGCGGCACATCGTCCGTAGGCCCGACGGGCTTGTAATGCGCGGCGACGGCATTGGCGACGGCGGGATTCTCTCCCTGATCGAGCGCGTAGTAGCGGCCCATAACGCCTTGCAGCTCGGGGAACTCGCCGACCATATCGGTGACCAGATCGGCCTTGGCGAGGATGGCGGCGCGCTCGGCGAGGTCGGGCTCGGCGCCGACCAGAGGCGCGATCTCGCGCGCGAGATGGAAGATGCGCTGCACCCGGTCATATTGCGTGCCGAGCTTCTCGTGGAAGGTGATCTCCTTCAACTTCGGCACGAGGTCTTCGAGGGACACTTTCCTGTCCTGATCGAAGAAGAACTTGGCGTCGGCGAGCCGCGCGGCGATGACGCGCTCGTTGCCGGCGGCGATGGCCTTGCCGCCGTCCTGCGCCTTCAAATTGGCGACGACGACGAAGCGGTTGGCGAGCTTGTCACCCTTCGTCAGCGAGAAGCATTTCTGATGCGCCTTCATGGCGGTGGCGAGCACCTCCGGCGGCACGCTCAAAAAATCCTCGTCGAAGCTGCCCATCAGCACCACCGGCCACTCGGTCAGCCCCGCGTTCTCGGCGAGCAGGCCTTCGTCCTCGACGAGCGTGAGGCCCTGCTTCTCGGCGAGCTTGCGCGCGTTCTTCAGAATAAGCGCGGCGCGCTCCTCGCCGTCGAGCATGACGAAAGCGTCCTTCAGCTTCGCGGCGTAGTCCTTGAAGCTCTTCACGGCGAAGGGCTTCGGCGCCAGGAAGCGGTGGCCGCGCGTCTTGTTGCCGCTGGCAATGCCGTCGATCTCGAACTCCACGACCTTGCCGTCGAGCAGGCAGAGCACCGAATGCAGCGGCCGCACCCAGCGAAGCTTACCTGCGCCCCAGCGCATGGATTTCGGCCAGGGGAAGCCGTGGACGATTTCCGGCACGATCCCGGCTATGACCTCGGCGGCGGCGCGCCCCGGCTTCTCGATCGTGGCGACGTAGAAGCTGCCCTTCTTGTCCTCGCGCACTTGCGCCTGATTGACGGACTTCAGCCCGGCGGATTTCAGGAAGCCGGCGATGGCCGCCTCGGGCGCATCCACGCGCGGGCCCTTGCGCTCCTCGCTGATATCGGGCGAACGCTTCGGCACACCGTCCACCACGGCGGCGAGGCGGCGCGGCGTGGCGAAGGTTCTGATCTCGCTGAAGTCGAGACCGGCGGCTTTCAGCCTGTCGCCGAGGAGACGTGCCAAGTCCTCGCGCGCGCGGGCCTGCATGCGCGCCGGGATCTCCTCGGAGAAAAGCTCAAGCAGAAGTTCGGACATGCCTAGCCGATACGGTTGTGAAAGCCGAGATCGTAGTCTGTGATCGCGAAGAGAAGTCTATTCTTTTCAATCTCGTAGGGCACGACGCCGAAGATCAGATCGGAATTCGCTCCCGCCTGGGGGAGGAGGTTGAGCAGTGCGTGCGCGGCGGGCGTGTCGAGAAAGTCGTAGAAGCGTCCGAACGTCTTGCCGCGCTCGACACTGAAGGCCCCGACCGCCCAGGGCAACGGTAAGCGGTTCTCCGCGCCGTGATCGAGATAGATGCGAAAGCTCGAAAATTCCGCCGAGAAGGGCGACAACGTCGTGCGAAGCTCGTTGTCCTCGACATCGGCCATGCTGAGATTGGCGTCGAGCGCGAGCATCAGGAGATAGCCGTTCGGGTCCCAGCGCCAAACGCGGCCGGTCCAGGTCCTCAGCTTGGGTTTGAGCGCGGGCGCCCGTGTCTTGGGCGCAGTCTTGCCGCGATAGGCCTTAAGCATGCGCCCCGCCCGCCTCGGTCTTGAGCCACGCGGCGCAGCACGCCTTGGTAAGCTCGCGCACGCGCAGGATATAGGCCTGGCGCTCGGTGACGGAGATCACGCCGCGGGCGTCGAGCAGATTGAAGATGTGCGAGGCCTTGATGGCCTGGTCGTAGGCGGGCAGCACCATCAGGTGGCGGTCGCCGTTCTCGCCCCGCGCGAGCAGCGCCTTGCATTCGGCCTCGGCGTCGCGGAAATGCTCCAGCAGCTTGGCGGTGTCGGCCGCCTCGAAATTGTAGCGGGAGTATTCCTGCTCGGCTTGGAGGAACACGTCGCCATAGGTGACCTTGTCCTTGCCGGTACCGCCGTTGAAGTTGAGGTCGTAGACGTTGTCGACGCCTTGCACATACATGGCGAGCCGCTCGAGCCCGTAAGTCAGCTCTCCGGACGCGGGGT
>CAYUTT010000389.1:0-2310 GCA_964447575.1 uncultured Methyloceanibacter sp. | reverse complement strand
GGGCCTCCGACGTGAATACCGATCTGTTGGGGCAGATGAACCGCATCTATGGCCGCGACCCCGAGCGCGCGCCGGTCGGCGCCTTCACGGGCGACGTCGGATTTATCGTTGAGTAGGGGATGGAGGGGGAGAGTATCATGGTAACGACACGCACAGATGCGCAGGCGCGGACACGCGCGATGCGCCCCGCCGTCACCCTGTTGGCGATCGCGATGATCGCCGTACCTGCTGGCGGTTGCTGGCAAAGCAGCCCGCGCATGCAGGCGCCATTCACGCTGTCCAACGCCTACGAGCGGCACCCCATCAAGGTCTCTCAGGGCGAAGCGCTGCTCGATCTGTCGGTCTCCAGCAGCTCGCGCGGCTTGAGCTCCGCGCAGTGGGGCCAGCTCTATGCCTATCTCAACGGCTATCAGGAACGCGGCGCGGGCGGGCTCGTGATCAAGGCGCCCACCGGCAGTGCCAATGAGAAGGCGGCGATGCGCGCCTATGAGGACGTTCGCCAGGCCATGCGCCGCGCTGGCATCAGTCCGAAGGAGGTTCTGCTCGAGCCCTACTTCGCCAAATGGGATCCCGCCGCGCCCCTCCGGCTTTCCTACCTTGAATATGTCGCCCAAGGTCCCGACTGCCCCGACTGGTCGGAGAATCTGGCCCGCGATCCGCAAAATCTGCCATGGCCGAACAAGGGTTGCGCCATGCAGAAGAATCTCGCCGCCATGGTCGCCGATCCGCAAGACTTCCTCCATCCGCGCATGGAGTCGCCGCGTCCGAGCGAACGGCGCGACGTGGTGTGGGGCAAATATGTCAAGGGTGAGGTTACGGGAGCCGACTGGGCGCCCGACGGGCAACCCTTGTCCGAACGCGCCAACGCCAGCGATGTCAGTCAGGCTCAATGATCAGCGACTCCGCATACGACCTGAGGTCTCAACCTGAGGACGAGAGCGCGCCGCAGGAACCGGCGGGCGCGGAGCCGCGCGCTCGCCCCATCCCGCGCGTGAACATCCAGGCCTTTTGCGAGGACCAGGAGACCGCCGCAGTCATCCAAAAGGCTTCCGAAGACCGGCGCCTGGCCAAGGCCCACGTCACGGTGCAGATGGGCGGCGTGGAGGCGGCGGTCGCCTTCTACCGCAACGCGTCGACACCCAACCTGGTCATCATCGAATCTCTTCTCGATCGTAGCGCCATGCTTGCCGATCTCGAGCGGCTTGCCGAGGTGTGCGATCCCGGGACCAAGGTTATTGCCATCGGCCACATCAACGACGTGCTGCTCTACCGCGAGCTTCTGCGCCGTGGCGTGAGCGAATATGTCGTGGCGCCGATGACGGTCTCGCTGGTGATTGAAAGCATCGCCACGATCTACACCGATCCCGAGACGGGGCCGGTAGGCCAGGTGATCGCCTTCGTCGGTGCCAAGGGCGGAGCCGGATCGAGCACGATCTGCCACAACACGGCGTTCGCCATCGCCTCGGCTCTGGAGAGCGACGTGGTCATCGCCGACCTCGACCTGCCGTTCGGCACCGCGGGCCTCGATTTCAATCAAGATCCGCTGCAGGGCATCGCCGATGCACTGGCCTCGCCGGAGCGTCTCGACGAGGTTCTGCTCGACCGGCTGTTGTCGCGCTGCTCCGATCACCTGAGCCTGTTCGCCGCGCCGACAGCGCTCGACCGTCCCTACGACGTCGATGCCGGGGCGTGCGAGACCGTGCTCGACGTGGTGCGTGAGAACGTGCCCTGGGTCGCCGTGGACGTGCCGCATCTGTGGACCGCATGGGCCAAGGAGGTCGTGCTGAAGGCCGACCACGTGGTGCTGACGGCCATGCCCGACCTCGCGAGCCTTAGGAACGCCAAGAATCTGGTGGATCAGCTCAAGGCCGCACGACCCAACGATCGGCCGCCCAACCTCGTGTTGAACCAGGTTGGCGTGCCGAAGCGGCCGGAAATCTCCGTCAAGGACTTCGCTCACGCGATCGAGCTGGAGCCGATGATCGTCATAGATTTCGATGCGCAGTTGTTCGGGACGGCTGCGAACAACGGTCAGATGATCGAGGAGGTCTCCGACAAGTCGAAGGCGGCGGACGCCTTCCGGGCCCTGGCCAACTTTCTCACTGACCGGTCCGAGCAGAAGAGCGAGCGCTCGTCGCTGCTCGGCCCCTTGCTCGACCGTCTGAGGCTAACCAAAGCGCGCGCGTAACGAAAAGCCATGTTCGGAAAACGGAGTACGCCAGCGGCCCCCACCCCGCGACCTCAACCGGTTGCGACGCCGGAACCTCCGCGCGTGGGCGCCTTTGACGGCGAGGCAACGCCGCAGCCCGC
>CAYUTT010000388.1:0-2313 GCA_964447575.1 uncultured Methyloceanibacter sp. | reverse complement strand
CTCCCGGAGGCCCCGAGGTGGTTTACAAGCTCTACGAAGAAAATAACAACCTTACCCGAGGACCGGAAGGGATTTACACGCGACCATCCGAGGAACCCGGCCTGGGTCTCGGCGTGGAAGTGGCGTAGACGGAGCCGTCGCAGAAGTGGACGCCGCTTTCGGGGACTGTCACCTTTTTTCGCGCCCTTAGGAAATCAGCAGCTTTGTTGGACGGGCGCGCGCGAAAATGGGCTGACTGTCCCCACGCATATTCAGACTGCTAGGCAGCGCCTTACTCCCGATCGCTGGGAAGGTGGCCGCATTTTTGCCACTGAGGTTCTTTGCGGCTGGATTGTCCACGAGCTTAGTGCCTCAAGGGGCGTCCCGCAGCCCTGGCGTATACTACCATCGTGAACCGTAGAAATTTCCTCCACGCTGCGGCGGGCGCCGCTCTTGCCGCCTCCGGCCGGGCGCAGACCGCAGCGATGCCAATCATCGACACGCACATTCACCTCTACGATCCGACGCGTCCCGAAGGTGTGCCCTGGCCGCCGAAGGACGGCGCAGTCCCCTACCGGACCACGCTGCCGAGCCGTTTCCGCGAGGTCAGCAAGTCGTCCGGCGTTGTTGGAGCGATTGAGGTGGAATGCAGCCCTTGGTTGGAAGACAACCAGTGGGTTTTGGACGTAGCCGAAGGCGACACCATCATGGTGGGGACCGTCGGTAATCTGGAACCCGGACGAGCCGGGTTTTCCGCGAACCTGGAGCGCTTTCACCGGAATCCTTTGTTTCGCGGCATCCGCTATGGGTATTTGTGGAACCGCGACCTTCGCGCCGAAATCGCAAAGCCCGATTTCGTTTCCGGCTTGAAGCTCCTCGCGGACGCCGGCCTTGTTCTCGACACGGCCAATCCCCGCGTTGCGTTGCTCGAAGATGTTCTGCGCATCAGCGACGCCGTTCCCAACCTGCGGATCGTCATCGACCATCTGCCTCGCCTTGCCCGGCCACAAGAGCCGCAACCACGCGCGGCCTACGACGCCGCCATGCGCGAACTGGCGCAGCGCAGCCAAGTCTATGTCAAGGTTTCCGCGGTGCTTGAACGCGTGGATGGCCGCGTCCCTAGGGAGTTGAGCTACTACCGCCCGAAGCTGGATGAGATCTGGGAGACTTTCGGCGAAGACCGGCTGCTCTATGGGAGCGACTGGCCCAACAGCGATCCCGTCGGAACCTACGAACAAGTGTTCGGCATCGTGAACGAATACTTTACCGCCAAGGGTCGAGAAGCGGCGGAGAAATACTTTTGGAAAAACTCGGTGGCCGCCTACAAGTGGGTGCGGCGCGCCGAAAACCAGCCGGCGGCCCCTGCTGCCTGACTAGTCCCCCGAACTTGGGAGTTTCAAAGAAACCGCTCCATGCTGAACAGATACCTACGCCATTTCTTCGGTCTTTTGCTGGCTGTCGCCGCGGCTTCCGCGCAGCAGGCCAGTCCCTCGCCCGGCGCTGCTGCCTATCAATCTCTTTGCGTGCTGTGCCACGGCGGAGACGGAAGCGGCTCCGATCGCGCGCCGGCGATCCTCGACTACATCGGCGTGAATTCGCCGGAGCAGATTGCGGCGATTATCCGCAAAGGCGTGCCCGACAAAGGCATGCCTCCTTTCGAAATGCCGGCGGAAGAACTCACCCAACTGGTGAGCTATCTAAAAACCTTGCCGGGCACGGCGCAGCGTGGAACATCGCCGGACCGGCCGCGACAGGGAGGAGGCGTCCTAGGAGAACGCCGCCCCAGCGAAGGCCCGCTCAAGCGTCCCGGCAGCGTCACGCTCGCCGATGGACGCACGCTGGAAGGAACAATCCTCAACGAGAGCGGCTTCGACATGCAACTGCGCGCGAGCGACGGAAAGATTCACCGCCTTGTGCGTGAGGGCGATACGTATCGTGAGGCTCCCTTGGAGCCGAAAAGGGATTGGCCCTCCTACCATGGCGGCTTCGACGGCAACCGCCATAGCCCGCTCGATCAAATCAACACCGGCAACGTGGCGCGCCTTGCGCCTCACTGGTTCTTCCCCGTTTCCGGCGGGCGCTTCGTGGAGGGCACGCCTGCCGTCGTTGACGGCATCATCTACGTCACCGCAGTCAACCAGGTTTACGCTCTTGATGCCGCAACCGGGCGCGAGATCTGGCGCAACGTCCGCCCGCGCAGCGACGGACTGATAGGTGACGCGGCCCTCGGCCTGAACCGCGGTGTGAGCGTCGATGGAGACCGGCTGTTCACCGTCACCGACAATGCCCACGTCATCGCGCTTGATCGCTTCACGGGTGTCTTGCTCTGGGATA
>CAYUTT010000387.1:0-2316 GCA_964447575.1 uncultured Methyloceanibacter sp. | reverse complement strand
GGGGGGAACCTGTGATGGGGAGGGAAGCCCATCACTGCAACCTACGTAGCGACGAAAAGCGGATTTTCAACGGGGCGCGCCCCTTGGAAACGGCGGCAAAAGGCCCCGGCGCGGTGCCGGGGCCTCAATCTGTGTCGCCTGCAGCTTGCTTAGCGGCGGTCGCCGAAGAGTTGCAGCAGCAGCAGGAACAGGTTGATGAAGTCCAGATACAGGCGCAAGGCACCCATGACGGCTTTGCGGCCGGCGACCGAGCCGTCGTCGCCGACGTAGTACATCTCCTTGATCTTCTGGGTGTCGTAGGCGGTCAGCCCGGCAAACACCAGAACGCCGATCACGGAAATTGCAAACTGGAGCGCGCTGGAGCCGATGAACAGGTTCACCAGCATGGCGATGATGACGCCGATCAGGCCCATGAACAGGAAGGAGCCCCAGCCGGAGATGTCCTTGTTCGTGGTGTAGCCCCAAAGGCTCAAGGCGCCGAACGCCGCCGCCGTAATGAAGAACACGCGGGCGATGCTCTCGCCGGCGTAGACGAGGAAGATCGAGGAGATCGAGGCGCCCATCAGGGCCGCGAACACCCAGAAGGAGATCTGGGCCGCACTCAGACTCATGGAGCCGATCCGCATCGACAGGAAGAACACCATGGCGAGCGGCGCGAAGATCACCACCCACTTGAAGGCGCTGGCATACATCAAGTTGCCGAACGCGGTCAGCTCAAGCCCGCTCGCGCCCTGCTGCACGGACATGGCGTAGACCGCATAAGCGACGACGCCGGTGATGGCGACGCCGGAAGCCATGTAGTTGTAGACGCGGAGCATGTAGGCGCGCAGGCCCTGGTCGATCGCGACCTCGCGGCCAACCGTGGCGCCCTGCTCGTAACGTCTTTGGAGTTCCGCCATGTAAGAGGATCCCTTGCTAAAGTTGGTCAAAAGCCAGATTGGTCACGAATATGGTGGTTTTACGCTAGTTGCGCAAGGTGAAGGGACTGTGTCCGCGACGGCCCAACAGTCCGGTTCCGTACCAAGCCTATTCCGCCCGGAGATAAGGGGCCGCCTTAACCGACAGGATGCGCCAAGTGGTGACGGCGCCCACGATGAGGACCAGGGCAAGCGCCAGCAAAACGGTTTGCAGCGCTGCCTCCGCCGAGAACATGAACTTGATGTCGAAGGCGAAGGTGCAAAGCGCCCAGGCAGTGACGGTGGCAACGAGGATGGCGAGCAGCGAGGTGGCGAGGCCGAGCACTCCGAATTCGAGCAGCTCGGCGCGGACGATGCGTCCCCGCGTCGCGCCAAGGGTCTTGTACAGCACGGCGATATATTTCCGGCGCTGCTGGCCCGCGGACACGGCGCCTGCCAGCACCGCGGCGCCGATCAGGAGGGTAAACCCGGCCGTCGCCTGAATCGCGGCCATCAGCTTGGCAAGCATGGCCTTGGCCGCATCCACGATGTCTCCGATCTTGATGGCCGTCACCAGCGGGAAACGCTCGGCGAGCGCCTGAATGATCTTGGCTTCCTCGGCCGCATCGGTGCCCTTGGGCAATTCCAGCGTGGTGACGAGGCGGTGCGGCGCGCCTTCCAGCGTGTTCGGCGAGAACACCATGACGAAGTTGATGGCAAGCGACTCCCAGTCGATCTTGCGCATCGAGGCGATCTCGGCCTCCACGTTGCGGCCGAGAATGTTGACGGTGACTTGATCGCCGAGCTTCAGCCCCAGGCCCTTGGCGAGCTCGCCATCGAAGGAGACGAGCGGCGGGCCGTCATAGCCCTTGGGCCACCATTCCCCCTCCTCGACGGTCGAGGCGCCGGGGACGCTGTCGGTGTAGGTCAGCCCGCGGTCGCCGGCGAGCACCCAGCGCGCATCGGGCGAGACCTTGACCTCGTCGACGGAGATCCCGTTGAGCGCGACGATGCGGCCGCGCAGCATGGGCGCGTTGTCGAGCTTCGCCTCGGGCGCGATGGACTTGGCGGTGTCCCGGAACGCGGCGAGGTCGTTTGGCTCGACATCGAGGAAATAGTAGGCGGGCGCCTCCATGGCCACATGGCTCTCGATTTCGGCGAGAAGCGAGCGGTGGATCAGCGCCACGGCGATGAGGAGCCCGAGTCCCAATCCCAGCGATACGGCGATGGAGCGGGCAAGCGAGCCCGGCGCGCCGATGCTGGCAAGCGCGAGCCCCCAGGCCGGCGGCTTGGCACGGCGAAAGCGGGCGGCGAGCCGTTGCACGAGGACGCCGAAACCGAGCAGGAGCGTGAAGGCGACGACGATGCCGGCCGAGATCGCGGCCGTAACCCAACGTTCCTCGGAAGCCGCGATGGCGAG
>CAYUTT010000386.1:0-2341 GCA_964447575.1 uncultured Methyloceanibacter sp. | reverse complement strand
GTGGTGTGGTGGCTGCTCGACTTCGAGATGCCGGAGGTGATGATCCCCATCGCCGCGCCCGGCGCAGGCGCCGGCCTCATCTATTGGTATGGGACGCCGCTCGCTTGGGCCGCCGGCATCGCCCTCTTCCTGGCGGCAGGAGCGGTTGTCTTCTACCTGGTCCGCCGCTCGAAGGAGCAGAAGGCCGCGCCGAAGTGACGTTGAAGCCGCCAGCGCAATGGCGGCCCTGGGAGCGCAATGGAAACGATCCTCATCATCATGCTGACGCTGTTCGCGATCGCCGCGCTCCTGGTGTGGTGGATGCTCGACATCGACGTCGCCGACATCGTGGCCATGATCGCGGCGCCTGTCGCCGGCGTCTCGCTCATCT
The DNA here is from genome assembly GCA_964447575.1 of uncultured Methyloceanibacter sp. Classification (GTDB taxonomy): domain Bacteria; phylum Pseudomonadota; class Alphaproteobacteria; order Rhizobiales; family Methyloligellaceae; genus Methyloceanibacter. Next base: position 1,971 of record CAYUTT010000386.1, on the reverse strand, counting down.
ATTGGTACGGAACGGCGCTCGCTTGGGCCGCCGGGATCGTGTTGTTCCTGATCGGCGGCTTCGCCCTCTATTACTTGATCGAGCGGCGCACCCGGCCCCGGCTATAGCACGTAGAAAGCCGGGCGGCGCCTTCGCACTACCCGGCTCACCAAGTGCCTCGATGCAAATTCGGACCTACGGCGTAATGCCCGTGCAGGTTCCAAACTGGGCAAAGGTGGTGCCGAGTTGGGAGACCGATCCGGAATAGGCGCCCGTATTCTTGTCCACGACAGCGGTCCAGGTCTGAAGAGCCCGGCGGCCGTGGAGGATGAGAACCTTCTGATCTTCGTAGACGTCCCCCGAATGCAGCAGCCCCTCGCCGCCGAACATTCCGGAAAACAGGTTCTTCTGCTTGACGTTGAGCTCTACGGCGGCCGGAAGATTGTTCTCTGCAGCCGAAACCTTCTTGCAAGCCCCAGCCGCCGTGCAGGCAAAGACCTCTGAGAGCTGACAGGCCAGAGGCGATGCCGAAGCTTCGGTCGGTACGAAGCAGACAGCCGCAAGCGCCGCCCAGGGCGCGAACCTCGAAAGTCGCATTACATTACCTCTCTGTTGAATCCCATAGCCGCGCCACATGCTGCCTCCGCGCGCGCCGCCGCGCCATAAGGAAAATGTGCGATAGGTAAAAGAAAACCGGGCGGAGCTTTCGCCCCACCCGGCTGGTTGGCCTCCTCGCGCTTGGGACTAGTTGACGCGCGCGGACTTGGTCAGGACCTCGCCCCGGTTGAGCACGGTGAGCAGCCCCGCATTGGGACCGCAGGTCAGGACCACACTCTGATCGGCGACGCCCTCGACGTGAAACAGCTCGCCCGGATGAAGCGCCACGCGGACGCGCGACGAAGCGTGGCCGCCACCCGCCTCGGATTTGTCGAATACGACCGCACTCACGACGCACTTGCCGTCGCTCGGCTCGTAATAGGCGATCACGCGCTTGTCGCCGAAGTTGGCGAGAATCGGCTCGTGTGGGCCGACGGGGCCGAGATTGGCGTCGTGCTCGGCGGCAAACGCCGTCGAGCCGGCGGGGACGACCGCGGCAAGCGCACTCGCCAGGGCAATGGCAGGGAGTTGTAGGGTTCGCAGCAACATCGATAGGGCCTCCTTTTCGGATGGCGAGCACAGAATCACTCCGTGCTGCATTGCAGCGAATATAGTGTTGCATCGCGACAAATCCATGTTGCAGCGCAAGACACACTGCCGCGTGGCCGGCTGCCGCAGCGGCTTGCCGATGACTCGATTTGGTTTTCCGATTGGGACGCGGGGTGCACACATGGTGTGCAATTGTCATTGCGCGCCTGTCAAAGCGGCACGACGACCGACAACGCGCAAAGCCGATTGCGGTTGACGATCTAGCCGAGCTTGGCCTTCACGGCACCGCTCGCCTTGGCGAAATCCATCTGGCCGGCGTAACGGCCCTTCAACACGGCCATGACCTTGCCCATGTCGCGCACGCTCTCCGCTCCTGTCTCGGCGATCGCCGCGTCGATGGCCGTCGCCATATCTGCATCGGAGAGCTGCTTCGGCAGGAACTCGCGGATGATGGCGATCTCCTCGGCCTCTTGGGTGGCAAGCTCCTTCCGGCCCGCCTCCGCATAGATCTTCTGCGACTCCTCGCGCTGCTTGATCATCTTGGCGAGCAGCTCGAGCAACTCGGCGTCGGAGGCCTTGTCGTGACCTCCGGTTCGCGCGGCGATATCGCGGTCCTTGATGGCGGCGCTGACCAGACGGAGCGTGGAGACGCGGCGAGCGTCGCGCGCCTTGGTCGCAGCTTGCAAGGCGGCGGTGATGGTCTCGCGCATGGGATGCTTTTTCGGGTGTGCAGGAAAGAAGCTTCCAAAGTAATCGACCGCCCCATCCCGCGCAAGCGAATTTGCCGGTCTAACGCATTGTTTTCACAGGAAAATATTTTAGCGCGCAGATTGACTCCCGGAAGGC
>CAYUTT010000385.1:0-2386 GCA_964447575.1 uncultured Methyloceanibacter sp. | reverse complement strand
GCTTTCATGATCAGCCACCCGGCGGACAGCAGCACATAGCCTGACAGCACGGCGACCGCGGTCACGATGGAGAAGGGCGTCAGCCAATCGAAATGACCGCCAGCGAACTTATTGTCGGCCATCTCGAAGCCCTGGACGAAGGCGCCGAGCGAGAGGCCTTGCATGAGGGCCGCGAGGGTAGAGCCGCCGGCGAAGGCGAGATCCCAAGCCCAGCGATAGCGGCTCGACTTGAAACGGAACTCGAAGGCGACGCCGCGCAGGATCAGCCCGAGCAGCATGAGGATCAGCGGGAGATAGAGCGCGGGCAACATGGTGGCGTAGGCGAGCGGAAAGGCCGCGAGCAACCCGCCTCCGCCCATCACGAGCCAGGTCTCGTTGCCGTCCCAGAACGGGGCCACCGAGCCCATCATGGCATCGCGGTCACGGTCGGAGGGGGCGAGCGGGAACAACACGCCGAGCCCGAGGTCGTAGCCGCCGAGCAGCACATAGAGAAACACGGCCAGCGCCAGGATCGCCGCCCAGACGAGCGGCAGCATGACGGGAAGCGCTTGGCCGATGTCGATGGCGGTGGTGGTCATATCTCGACCCTCATGGGGCACCTGCCGCGGCCAAGGGCCGGCGGGAGGGATCGCCCTCGCCCTCCTGGGGTACAGGCGGGACCGGCTCGGGGCCGCGTGCGACCAGCTTGGCCATGTAATAGATGCCGGCGCCGAACACGACGCCGTAGACGAGCACGAACAGGATGATCGAGGTCAGCACGCTGCCGCCGGGGATGGGCGAAACGGCGTCGGCGGTGCGCATCACGCCATAGACCACCCAGGGCTGGCGGCCGACCTCCGCCACGAACCAGCCGGCGAGTACGGCAATGAAGCCGAGCGGGGCGGCCCAGGTCATGGCGCGCAAGAACCAGCGGGTGGTGTAGAGCCGGCCCATGAGCCAGAGCACGGCGCCGATGAAGCCGAGCGCGATCATGATGAAGCCGATCCCGACCATGATGCGGAAGGAGAAGAACGGGATGATGGGGTTCGGCCGCTCGTCGGGCGGGAAGGATTTCAGCCCGCGCACCTCGCCGTCCCATTCATGGGTCAAGACGTAGCTGCCGAGCCTCGGGATGGCGACTTCGTAGAGATTGCTCTCGGTCTTCGTATCGGGCCAAGCGAAGAGGACGAGCGGCGCGCCGCGCATGGTCTCCCAATGCGCCTCCACCGCGGCGATCTTGGCGGGTTGATGCTCGCGTGCATTGAGCCCATGCCAGTCGCCGATGACGAGCTGGAGCGGGGCGAGCCACACGATGAGGCTCAGCGCCATGCCGAGCATGATGCGCCCATGCGGCACCGCCCGGTCTTTCAGGATGTACCAGGCGCCGATGCCGCCCACGACGAAGGCCGTGGTGAGGTAGGCGGCCGCGAGCATGTGGCTCAAGCGGTAGGGGAAGGACGGGTTGAAGATCACCTCCCACCAGCTGGTCACGTAGAGCACGCCGTCCTCGCCGACGCGGAAGCCTTGCGGCGTCTGCATCCAGCTATTGGCCGCCAGGATCCAGAACGCGGAGATGACGGTGCCGAGCGCCACCATGCAGGTGGCGAAGAAATGAATCCCTTTGGGCACGCGCTCGCGCCCGAACAGCATGATGCCGAGGAAGCCTGCTTCGAGGAAAAAGGCGGTCAGCACCTCGTAGGACATCAAGGGGCCGATGACGTTGCCGCCGCGCCGCGACAGCTCGCTCCAATTGGTGCCGAACTCGTAGGAGAGAACCACGCCGGAGACGACGCCCATGCCGAACGACACGGCGAAGATCTTGATCCAGTGGCGGGAGATGTCGGCGTATATCTGCTTGCCGGTCCTCAGCCACAAGGTCTCGAGCACGACGAGCCAGGCTGCCAGGCCGATGGTGAAGGAGGGAAAGAGAATGTGGAACGAAACCGTGAAGGCGAACTGGATGCGCGACAACAGAAGCGGATCGAGTTCGGACATCCTTCGTTTCCCACCTGCCAGCTTGATGGGCCACCGTGAGTCGGCGACTCAAAGTCCTTTTGCCTGAGACTAACGCAGGTTTGCCTGCGAACCTAGGCGGTGAAGCGTCGCGTCCCCAATCTCATGCGTCCGGCGCCCCCAGATAACGCGGACGCCATGCGTCAGGCTTGCGGCGCCGTGGCGGCAAGCGCCTCTTGGTGGAGCGCGCGCGATTCCGCGCCGAAGCAGCAGAACACGACACGGTCGATTCCGGGCAGGCCGGTGAGCGTCTCGCGCACGGTGCGGACGGCGATGAGCGCGGCGCGATCCGCCGGGAAGCCGTAGATCCCGGTCGAGATGGCCGGGAAGGCGATGGACTTCACGCCATGCTCGGCCGCCAGCAGAAGCGCGTTCCGGTAGCAGCCGGCGAGCA
>CAYUTT010000384.1:0-2402 GCA_964447575.1 uncultured Methyloceanibacter sp. | reverse complement strand
CCCGTCCGAAGAACGCATGGCGATCTACGACGCGGCGATGCGCTACGCCGCGGAGGGCGTACCGCTCGTCGTGTTCGCCGGCAAGGAATACGGCACGGGCTCGTCCCGCGATTGGGCGGCCAAGGGCACGCGGCTGCTTGGCGTGCGCGCGGTCATCGCCCAGAGCTTCGAGCGCATCCATCGCTCCAATCTGATCGGCATGGGCGTGCTGCCGCTCGTGTTCGGCGGGGACATGTCGTGGCAGGAGCTTGGCTTAAAGGGCAGCGAGGCCGTGTCCCTCAAGGGCTTGAGCGGGATCAAACCGGGCCAGTGGATCGAGGCGGAAATAGCTTATCCCGGCGGCGAGACGCGGGGCGTGCCGCTGCAGGTCCGGATCGACACATTCGATGAGCTCGACTATTTCCGGAACGGCGGAATCCTGCACTACGTGCTCCGCGCGCTCGCCCGCGCGGCGGCGTAGGTCACCGAGTTGTGACCCTCCGCGATGCCGTTTTTCCCGGAAATCCGGCGCGGGTTCCGGCATGCTAGGGGCCATGAGGCCCGTCATCTTCCTAGCCCTTTGGGCGGGCACGCTTGCCCTGTCCGGTCCGGTAACGGCGCAAGCGCAGCCGTCCGGCAACCCGATCCTGCTTGAGCTGTTCACGAGCCAAGGCTGCTCGTCCTGCCCGCCCGCGGACGAACTCCTCAATGCGTATCGTGACAAGCCGGGGGTGATCACGCTCTCGTTCTCAGTCGATTACTGGAATTATCTCGGCTGGCACGACACGCTGTCGAGCCCGGCGAATAGCGAGCGGCAGCGCGACTACGCGCTCGCGCGAGGCGATGGCAAGGTCTACACGCCGCAAATCGTGGTGGACGGCATCACGCATGTGAACGGCGCCAACGAGGCGGCCATCGAGATGGCCATGCGGACCACGGCCAGGAAGCTCAAGGACGTGAAGGTGCCGGTCACCATGCGCGCCGAAGGCAACAGCCTGGTGATCGATATCGGGCCTGCGCCTGAAGCGTCCGATATGCGCGAGGCCACGGTGTGGCTCGCAGTCGCCAAGGACAAGGAGACCGTCGCCATCAACCGCGGCGAGAACCGCGGCAAGACGATCACCTACTCTCACCCGGTCCGCGAGCTTACGCCCATCGGCATGTGGAAGGGCGAGGCGATGGAGCTGAAGCTGCCGCTCAAGGAGCTTCGCACCATCGGCGGCGACTGCCTCGTGGCCATGCTGCAGGTCGAGGGCGCCGGCCCGATCCTCGGCGCCGCGTCCTTCGAGCGGAACTAGTCCATCTCGCTGTTCGAAACTCGGGAAAACAAATGGGCCGGCTTTCGCCGGCCCATTGAGTGGCCTCGTCCAATGGCATGGCCCGGTCCAAGAGAAGACCCCGGGGGGGCTGGGGGGCTGAGATCCGAAGCCTCTCTATTTGGACCGGGCCGAGAGGCAACAATCACGATCATACGGGTTTTTCGGGCGTGCCCTGGGCTGAACTGGGGCAGAACTGTGATTTATGTTTCGTTATGTTACAGCCGCTGTGAGGTCCGCGTTCCCTTGAATTTCTTCGCTCGCGGGGTCATCATGAACGTTCCGTTACAGGAGGCGCGCGTTGAGCGAAACGGAACCCATAGTCTTGCCGCTGGCCCGCAGGGCTGGCGGCGATCCTAGCCCTCCCGAGGGCCCCTCACGGCGTGTCGGCATCACGTTCGACCGCCAGGAGCTCAGCCAAATCCTCAATGTGTACGGCCGCAAGGTCGCAAGCGGCGAGTGGCGCGATTACGCCATCGATACGCTGAAAGAAAAGGCCGTGTTCTCGGTGTTCCGGCGGTCCTCCGAAATCCCTCTCTACCGCATCGAGAAGGCGCCCAAGCTCGCGCGGCGCCAGGGCGTCTACAGTGTCATCGCCGCGACTGGCCTTATTCTGAAGCGCGGGCACGATCTCGGACGCGTCTTGCGCGCGCTCGACAAGGGCTTGCGTCTGGTCGAGGCCTGACAGCGGGCAAAGAAGAAGCCCCGGAGACGGGGGGACTCGGGGCTTCTCCGGTTCCTTATGGGGGGAACCTGTGATGGGGAGGGAAGCCCATCACTGCAACCTACGTAGCGACGATACGAGGATTTTCAACCGGCTGTGCCCGTTGGAAGCACACAGCAAAAAGGCCCCGGCGGTGCCGAGGCCTTATGTTTGCTCGCTGCAGCTCGCCTAGCGGCGGTCGCCGAACAGCTGTAGCAGCAGCAGGAACAGGTTGATGAAATCGAGGTACAGACGCAGCGCGCCCATCACCGCCTTGCGGCCGGCGACCGTGCCGTCGTCGCCGACGTAGTACATCTCCTTGATCTGCTGGGTGTCGTAGGCGGTCAGCCCGGCGAACACCAGAACGCCGATCACGGAGATCGCAAACTGGAGCGCGCTCGAGC
>CAYUTT010000383.1:0-2436 GCA_964447575.1 uncultured Methyloceanibacter sp. | reverse complement strand
TGGATCGAGCAGCGCGCCACAGCACCCCAAGGCCTGTCACAAGAGGGATCGCCGCGCTCCAGCGGCTGCGGGCACGCGGGCCGGCAAACGGGCCGAGCCTTCTTTGGAGCAGAACCGCTCAATACTGAGGGGGTGACGCGTCGCCGACCGATCAGGCTGGCTCTGCAACCGGTGTCGGGCGTTTGTACGAAGCCAGGGAGGCCGCGTTCTGCAAGTCGGTCTTGTAGTCCCTCATCATCTGTACGACCTCATCGGCCAACTTGCGGAAATCCTCAGCTTCTAGGTCCAAATACTCTCCGTGCGCTATCTTGTTTCGCCGGTTCACCAAGCTCTCGTCGATAAGGTTGTACTTCGTTTCATAGCCGGCGGTGGCGATGCCCAGCGACGTCGCGATGTTCGCGAAAACCCGCGAGGTCAAGTTCGACACCGTGTCGATCGCGCTAGCCATGCTCATCTTCGCTGGCTTGTCCATTGCCCCAAGTACAAAATCGAAGGCTTCGATAGTGGGTTTGGCTTTCCGGCTGTCGACCAGCATCGTCAGCTTGCTCTTTAGCCCGAAGACCGCGAAGCAGCTCTTGAGGTCGCGGTAGACGTGGCCCCGGTTGTCGACGTAGTTGAGATAGTGCTCCGACGCCGCCTTTATGAAGCCTTCCCAGTGCGCGTAAACGAGTGCCACGCCAGCTCGGACGAACACTCGGCGGTCTATCTTCTCGGCCTTCGTGGCGATCTTGAAGGCGGAGATTTCCTTGATTCTCCAGCCCATCTCGGCGTCCAGCACTTCCTGGAGGTGGATCAACGTCCGGATCCTCGGCATAGCCGCGCCGCGTCAAGCCTGGTTGCGATTCGGGTTCAGCAAGTCGCCCGCGATTGGCAGCAGCTTGGACAGTCTGGTCGTGCCTCTAACGCCGGCGCCCGAATTGGCGGTGAAGACGTCGTTGCTCCACAGGTCGCGCGCCGCGCTCTCGATGAACGCGCTTCTCGCCTGCGGCTGCATGTTCCCCAACGCATCCACGTTACTGGAGACGCCGGTGGCGAGCACCTCGAACACGGACATCAGGAATTTGCCGGCGAAAGTCTGACCGTTCCACCGCTTGAAGGCGCGGTGACCGAGCGCGTCATTGAGGAATTGAAAGGTGCGCCCGAACACCTCGGCTTCAGTGGTCATGTCGAAGCCCGGATTGGTGGCCATCTGCATCAGCGCACGATCCAAATATTCGTGGACGTCGAGGCCTGGCTGGTAAGGCACGGACCGGAAGGCGAAAAATCGCAGCGCCAGCTCGACCCCAGCCTGTGCCTCAAGCGCAGTGTCGGTCTGGTCTGTGGTGGTCTTGAAGGCGGGCTCGTTCGAGCGGGCGATCAGCCAGTCGTAAAAATCGCGGTTGATGGAGACCGCGATGCTATTGCGGACCTCTTGGTCGGTCAGCACAACGCCACCGGTGTTCAGGCGCTGGAAGAGTTCGAACTTGGCCGAGAGGTCGCTTTCGCTCTTTAGGATCTCGACGCGCATTCGGGCGCGCTTGATCCAGATCTGCAGGATTTGGCCGATGCCATCCTCGGCGCCCTCGGCCGAGTCCTCCCACCGTTTGCCGCTCAGGCTCGGGAGGAACAGGGTGCCGTTTAATATCAGCGGCCCGAGTTCCTCCGCCCTATCCCCCTTGAGGTCGCCGGTGAACTGGAACACCGTCGACAGCCGCTGCAATCCGTCGATCAGTTCCCAGACGCCATTCTGGTCCTGGAATACAAATATCGGCGGGAACGGGATGCCGAGAAGAATCGACTCTATGAACCGGGTCTTCCGCTCGTCGTCCCAGCGGAATAAGCGCTGGAACACCGGATCAATCCTGAGCTCGTCCCCCCGATAGAGGTTGATAAGCTCGCCGAGCGACATTTCGTAGCCGTCAGTGACGACCTGCTTTCGGGCCGCCTGCACCTCATCGATCAGCGTCATAGCATCCCCCGACAGTCGGCAATATCGTGGCCGACACAGCTGCCGCACGGATGATCACACTGTTGGGCTCCCTGGCACAAGGTGTTGATCAGGCAAGCTTCGGAAGGCCTCGGAAGCTTGGTCCTCATCCAGCGGACCCGGCTGACAGCTGGTGCGCCATGAGCCTGATATCGGACGCCGCAGCGTGCCCCCGCGAGTATCGTACCGTCCGCCTCATGCTCGGGCGCAACCCATCGAGAGATCTCTGACCATGGCCCGACGCAACCACACTTACGCCATCCGCCTAGCGGTCGAGGGGGGCGGGCAGGTCAAGGCCGAGCTGGTCTCCGTCGGCCAGAGCGGCGAGCAGAGCCTGAAGCGCATCAAGACCGCAGGCGGCAAGGCCTCCGGTGGGCTGAAGGGTCTGGGTCGCCACGCGGATCTGCTGCGCACCGGCATCCGCACGCTCGGCGGCGGGCTCCTGGGCGTGACCACGGTCGGGGGTCTCG
>CAYUTT010000382.1:0-2445 GCA_964447575.1 uncultured Methyloceanibacter sp. | reverse complement strand
TTGCGGGGATACAGGAACTCAAGTGTGCCGCGGCCGAAAGCCGGGTGCGTCTTGCGCACCCGGATCATGCGGGTCATCCAGTTGAGCAAGGAAGATGGGTCGCGCTGCTGGGCTTCGACATTGATGGCTTGGTAGCCGTAGTTTGCGTCCATGATCGGCGGCAGGTAGAGTCGCTGCGGATCGGCGCGCGAGAAACCGCCGTTCCGGTCAGCTGACCACTGCATCGGGGTACGCACGCCATCGCGGTCGCCGAGGTAGTAATTGTCGCCCATGCCAAGCTCGTCGCCGTAGTAGAGGACGGGCGTACCCGGCATCGACAGTAGAAGCGCATTCATCAATTCGATTTTGCGACGATCGTTGTCGAGCAACGGCGCAAGCCGGCGGCGGATCCCGAGATTGAGCCGTGCGCGGCTGTCGGTCGCGTAGGTTCGCCAGAGATAGTCACGCTCATCATCTGTCACCATCTCCAGCGTGAGTTCATCGTGATTGCGGAGGAACAAAGCCCATTGGCACTGGTCGGGAATTTGCGGCGTCTGCCGCAAGATGTCCGTGATAGGGTGCCGATCCTCCTGCGCGAGCGCCATATACATACGGGGCATAAGCGGGAAATGGAACGCCATGTGGCATTCGTCCCCCTCTCCGAAATAGGCGCGCGTGTCTTCAGGCCATTGATTGGCTTCGGCGAGCAGCATTCGGTCAGGATACTCGTCTACCTCTTGGCGCAGTTGTCTCAGGATCCCATGCGTCTCGGGAAGATTCTCGTTGTTAGTGCCCTCGCGCTCGCAGAGATAAGGCACCGCATCGAGCCGAAGCCCGTCCACGCCGAGGTCGAGCCAGAAGCGCATGACCTGAGTGATCTCGTCGAGTACTGCTGGGTTGTCGAAATTGAGATCCGGCTGGTGGGAATAGAAGCGATGCCAGAAATATGCGTTTGCTTCGGGGTCCCAGGTCCAGTTCGATTTTTCCGTGTCGAGGAAAATGATTCTGGTCCCGGCGTAGCGCTCGTCGGTATCGCTCCAGACATAGAAGTTGCGTTCCGCAGAGCCTTTCGGCGCTTTGCGCGCCCGCTGAAACCAAGGGTGCTGATCGGAGGTGTGATTGATCACAAGCTCGGTCAGAACCCGGATGCCGCGCCGATGCGCCTCCTCCAGAAAGGTCGTGAAACCATCCATATCACCGTAAGAGGTATGTACGTCGCGGTAATCGGCGATGTCGTAGCCGTCGTCTCTCTGTGGAGAGGGATAGAACGGCAACAGCCAGATGACGTTCACCCCCAGAGACTCGATGTAATCGAGGCGCTGCCTTAAGCCCAGGAAGTCGCCGATGCCGTCACCGGTCGAATCCAGGAACGCCTTCACATGCAATTGATAGACAACTGAGTCCTTGTACCAATCGGTGACCGCCCGGTCGATTGCCGGCTGGGCCTCACTTCTGGCCTTAACAGCGGCTGGCGCGCTGGTCATCTCGATCGAGGTCACGGCGCTCCCCCACCCGGAGGCTCGAGGCGCCAGATCGCGTAAGGTCTTTCATACGGATGCAACACCATCTGCTGGACCTTTCCGGTCCAGGTGAAGCGGGAACCGTCGACAAGATCCTCCACCCCAATGGAAGCGGAATCCGGCAGCCCGAATTCCCACAACGGCACCTCGAAATGCGCGGACTGCGTGTTGTGAGGATCGAGATTGACCGCGATCAGAAGGAAGTCGAACAGGTCTGCCGTCGACTTACCGTAATAAATAATCTGATCGTTCCAAGCGTTGTAGAATTTGAGGTTGGCAAACTGCTGTAGCGCCGGGTGAGCCCTTCTCAGCTTGTTGATGAAAGAAATGTCGTCCCGGATATTGCCTTCGCTGTCCCAATAACGCACCTTGATTTCATATTTCTCGGAGTCGGCGTACTCCTCCTTACCTTGCAAAGCGCGGGCTTCGCAAAGTTCGAACCCGCTGTACATGCCGTAATTGCAGGCGAGTGTCGCCGCAAGGACCAAGCGGGCTCGGAAACCTGGCCTTCCGCTCGTGCGGAGATAGGTTGGATTGATGTCCGGCGTGTTGACGAAGAAATTGGGCCGGAAATACTCGGCCATTTCTCCTTGTGTCAGCTCGGAAAGATAGTCCGTGAGTTCCTGCTTGGTGTTGCGCCAAGTGAAATAGGTATAGGACTGGGTGAAGCCGAGCTTGGCCAGCCGCTTCATCGGCTTCGGACGCGTGAAGGCCTCGGACAAAAAGATGACCTCAGGATGTCGGCTGTGCACCTCGCGAATCAGCCATTCCCAAAACGGAAAGGGCTTGGTGTGAGGGTTGTCGACGCGGAAGATCTTTACGCCGTGGCCGACCCAAAAGAGGACAACGTCGCGAAGCGCGACCCAGAGCGAGGGCAGCGCATCGCGATAAAAGTGGACGTTGACGATGTCCTCGTATTTCTTGGGCGGATTCTCGGCGTACTTGA
>CAYUTT010000381.1:0-2446 GCA_964447575.1 uncultured Methyloceanibacter sp. | reverse complement strand
GCAATCGCTCCCTCACCTGCTCACAAAGCGAGGTATCCGGAGGTGTCCAGTTGCCTGGCTCCTGACAGGGATTGGCGCTGGCTGCAGCGCCTTTGCCGACGGCTCGACCGACGGGCCAAGCCGCGCGACAGACGCGGTGACGTCGTCGAGATAAAGGCGCTGTTCCGGCTCGGGCGGCAACTGATGGATCAGGCGGACAAGGCCGACACCTCGGCCCTGCTTGCGCGAGCCTTGCTCTATCGCGACGGCCTGATCATCGCCCTTCTCGCCGCCGACCCACTCCGCTGCGCCAACATCACGGCTCTCGAAATGGGCCGGACCTTGGTCAAGGAAGGCACGACGTGGAGCGTCGACCTCCCGACGGAGGAGATGAAAAATCGTCGCCAGCATCTCGCCGTGCTGCCCGACTGGGCCACCCCTTGCATCGACCGTTATGTTCACCACTACCGTCCCTTGTTCCGCAACGCCACGACGACAAGCCGGCTCTGGCTCAGCCGAAATGGCCAACCGTTCGCCGAAAACTCGCTCTACAATATGGTCCGCAAGCGAACCCGCGAGGCCTTTGGCAAGCCGATCAACCCACACCTGTTCAGGTCCTGCCTGGCAACCAGCACTGCCATTCATTACGGCGCCAACATGGGACTGGCCATGACCGTGCTGGGGCATCAGAATTCAAAGGTCATGACACGGCACTATAACCACGCCGAGATGATCGACGCCGTACGTGCCTACCAAGACGTCCTGCTCGCCGAACCAGAGGACGAAGACCAATGATCCGTGCAGCCATCTACGCGCGCTATTCGTCGGACAATCAGCGGGACGCCTCGATCGAGGATCAGGTCCGCCAGTGCCGGGCTCGGATCGAGCAGGAGCAATGGCAGCTCGGTGAAGTCTATTCCGACCACGCCATCAGCGGCGCCACCACCTTGCGGCCCGGTTACCAGAAGATGCTCGAGGATGCCCGGACGGGCCGTTTTGAGGTGCTTGTCGCCGAAGCCCTCGATCGCCTCTCGCGGGACCAGGAGAACATCGCGGGCCTGTTCAAGCAGCTCAGCTTCGCCGGCGTGAGGCTGATCACCCTTTCGGAAGGCGAGATCGGCGAACTGCATGTCGGTCTCAAGGGCACCATGAATGCGCTCTTCCTGAAGGACCTCGCCCACAAGACGCGGCGTGGCCTGGAGGGACGGATTCGTCAGGGCAAATCCGGAGGCGGCCTGTGTTTCGGTTATGAGGTCGTGCGCACGGTCGCCACGTCCGGCGAACCCCTCCGTGGCGAACGCCGCATCAATGAGACTGAAGCCGCGATCGTCCGCCGGATTTTCCGAGAGTTCGCCCAGGGCCGCTCACCAAGAGCGATCGCCCAATGCCTAAACAAGGAAGGCATTCCTGGTCCCGCGGGGAAGAGCTGGGGCCCCTCCACGATCTACGGCAATTGGCAGCGCGGCACCGGCATTCTCAACAACGAGCTTTACATCGGCCGACTGGTCTGGAACCGGCAGCACTACATCAAGGACCCAGGCACCGGGAAGCGCCAGGCGCGGCCCAATCCCGAAGACAAGTGGATCGTCGAGGCGGTACCGCACCTGCGGATTATCGATGACGATCTGTGGAGCACGGTGAAGGAGCGGCAGCAGGACTCCCGGTCCCGAGTCTTGACCAAGGACAAAGGCATCCGCTCGGAGCGGGCCCGCCGGCCCAGTTACCTTCTCTCAGGCCTTCTCAAGTGTGGCAGCTGCGGTGGTGGATTCTCCAAGATCAGCCAAACCCAGTACGGGTGCTCAACCGCCCGAAACAAGGGCACGTGCCACAATCTGCTGACGGTACGACGGGACGTCCTCGAAGCGACGGTCTTGGATGGGCTCAAGAACCAATTGATGCAGCCGGAACTGGTCACGGCCTTCATCGATGAATTCCACAGGGAAGTGAACCGGCAGAGAGCAGAACAAGACCACAGCCGCAACCGCACTGCACGCGATCTCGAGAAGGCCGAACGTGAGATCCGCAGGCTGATCGAGGCCATCAAGTCAGGCGTCCCCGGCGCCGCTGTAAAGGACGAGATGACGGCCCTGGAAGCGCGGCGTGTCAAGCTCCTCGCCCAACTCGAAGCCGCGCCTCCTCCCATGCCTCGGCTACACCCGAATCTCGCCGAGCTCTACCGCCAAAAAGTCATGAACCTCGCCGAGGCCCTCAACGACGAGGACACCCGCCTCGAGGCCGCCGAATGCATCCGAGAGCTCATCGAAGAGATCCGGCTCGTAGCGCACGATGGAAAGCTCCAGGTCGAGCTTTACGGGGAGCTGGCAGCCCTCCTCAACCTCGCAAGCAAACACCCCCGTTCCAAGGAAACGGGGGTGCAAATAACGCTGGTTGCGGGGGCAGGATTTGAACCTGCGACCTTCAGGTTATGAGCCTGACGAGCTACCGGGCTGCTCCACCCCGCGTCAAT
>CAYUTT010000380.1:0-2451 GCA_964447575.1 uncultured Methyloceanibacter sp. | reverse complement strand
TGCGCTCTGAGCCGAAAGCTCGACGACGACATCGTGGCGACCTTTATACGAACCGGCGACGGTCTGACGCTCGTGCTCGAATCGCCGAATTGGACGCTCGAGCGTGGAGAGAACTATCCTGTGACCATGCGGCTTGGACCCCAAAGTTTCGAGCGGGAGGTCGCCGCCGAAGCAAACTCTGTTTCCATGGATGTCGCGGACGCGAAGCTCGTGTCCGGGCTGAGCACCGCTAGCGCGCTCGACATCGTGGGCGCTGGCGCGACGATCCATGTGCCGCTCGATAGGAGCCGGGTGGCGCTGGCCCGCCTCGAGCAATGCGTCGAGAAGAACCAGAAAGCGGTTGTAGCTAACCCTTTTGTGGCTCCGGCTCGTCGGCCGTAGCCGGCGGGCCGGAGGGCGAGACAACGGCGTGCAGGGAGGAGACGCCGGCTGCCGCGGATACGCAAACCACGGGCGCGGTCGCGAGCATCGCGGACGACGCTCCGCCGTTGCCCGATGCGAAACCGGCGGAAGGCGCATCCAAGCCAAGCGCCGCGCGTCCTGCACCTAAGAAAACTCAAGCCAAGTCTGTGTCGGTGAAGCGCGCCTTCAGGCGCGAGGTCAGTCGCCTACGCAGCTTCTTCAACGACTAGAGGACTGCATGGCCATCCTCTGCTCGGCCCGCTAGGCTTGCCGTCATGCCGTCGGGAGAGGGGAAGCCCATGCGAAGCGTAGTGACTTATGCGTTCATTGCCGGCCTGTCTGTCGCGGCTGCGAAGGCCGAAGGCGACCTGACACGGCAAGAGCCGGTGGTCGTGAGGGTCAGTCTCGGCACGGCGGACAACCCGCATGCCTTCGCGCCGAACAAGCTCGTCTTCGAGACCGGCAAGCTCTACCGGCTCGTTCTCCACAACCCGAGCCGCCTCAAGCACTATTTCTCTTCGCCCGGATTGGCCGAACGGGTCTTCACCCGCAAGGTGCAGGTCATGGACGGCGCAGGCGAGGATGCCGCGCCGGTCAGCGAGATCAAGGGTATGATCCGCGAGATCGAGGTGTTTCCCGGCTATACCGCCGAATGGTGGTTCGTGCCGGTGGCGACCGTAGAGGGCGCCGAGCTCTATTGCCAAATCAAAGACGACGACGGCAAGACCCATCTTGAGAAGGGTATGGTCGGCACCATCGATATCAAGTGACGCCTGCTTGATCTCGATGCGGCCGCCCGGAAGCGGCCAGCGCATCAGCCTCCTCGTCCGTGAACACCCGGCTCCGTGTCAGGAAACGCAGGCCCTCCGGAGCCTCCAACGAGAAGCCCGAGCCGCGGCCCTCTACCACGTCGATGATCAGCTGGGTATGCTTCCAGTAGTCGAACTGGTCTGCGTCCATATAGACCGGGCAGCCGCCGATCTCGCCGAGATGGACGTCGTTGCCGCCGACTCTGAACTCGCCTTCCGGGTAGCACATGGGCGCCGAGCCGTCGCAGCACCCGCCTGACTGGTGGAACATCAGGGGCCCGTGCGCACCCTTAAGCCTTTCGATCAATGCCAGAGCGGCGTCCGTCGCGAGAACTCTATCCACCATCGGTCCGGTCCTCTTCGTTGAGGGCGTCCTTCGTCGCCGGGCTCAGTGTACCGCGTCCCTGCAGCCAATGGAAAACCGTCCAGCAGATCGCCGCCCAGGCCGCCCCGACGCACCACCCCGCAAGCACGTCGGTCGGGTAGTGTACCCCGAGATAAACGCGGGTCGTCCCGACCAGCACCGTGACGATGATCGCAACGCCGAGGAAGAAGACCTTGAGCCGCCAAGAGTCATGCAGACTGGCGAGGAGCGCGCCCAGCGTCAGGAAGGTCACCGCCGACAGTGTGGCATGCCCGCTCGGGAAGCTCGAGCTAAACACACGGGCCGCATGTTCGACGAAGTCTGGCCGCGGCCGGTCGAAGATTTGCTTCAGCGCATTGCTCAGAAGCATGCCGCCAAACACCGAGGCCAGAACCCAAAGCGCCGCCCCCTCCCGTTTCATCAGCAGCAAGTAGGCGATCACGGCCGCGACCACGATGCCGAGCACGCTGTAGCTGCCGAGCGCGGTAACATCGCGGGCAGCTTCCGGCAGCCAGGGCGGGCCGAGAGGCGTGGCCGGATCGGCAGGGTTGCGCAGGCTCAGCAGAACGGCGCGGTCGAACCAGGTGGCGTCCCCATCGACCACGTTCTCGGCGATCTGGCCGAACGTGAGAACGAGCAACCCGGCGAGAAACAGCCCGCCGAGCAGCCAGAGTTCCGGCCGGTTGCGCCAAGCCCAACCGAAAAGGCCGTTGGCCGGTGCGGCGGTCGTCCTACGTGGAGCTTGCGACACGCGTCTCCTAGAAGAATCCGAGCGCCTTCGGGCTATAGCTCACCAGCACGTTCTTGGTCTGCTGTGCCACGTTGATAACGCTGGGCTTTTCCCCTCCATGTCACAGTGATGCTGCACCCAGCAGG
>CAYUTT010000379.1:0-2454 GCA_964447575.1 uncultured Methyloceanibacter sp. | reverse complement strand
GGGCAGACCGCGCAGCGGCGTGCGGCCGCCCTCGAAGGCGCGCGCCGCATGGGCCGCGCCGACATTGCCGTCGTCCTCCGGCTTGATGGCGCGACCTTGGTAAGCCTCCACGCCGCCGCGCGCTTCGATCCAGGGCTTGCGCAACGGGGGCAGTCCCCGCTTCACGTCGATGCGTGCGTCGGCGTCCGTATACGGCCCCGAGGAGTCGTAGACCCGGAAAGTGTCGCCATCGCTGAGCCCGATCTCGCGGAACGGCACCGCGATATCCGCGTAGCCTTCCGGCGCCGCATAGACCTTGCGGCTGCCCGCGAGCGGGCCCGTGGTGACCTCGGGGGCTTTGATTTTCTTGTCGTGGAGATTCATCGTTTTGCTGCCTTTATGGCGGTCTCAGGCGGCATAGCCGACATAGGCGAGCCACAGCCCGAGAACCAGATAGAAGATGGAGGCGATGGGCAGCCACGAGTCGCTGGCGACCATCTTCTCGCCCATGCGCATCACCACCGCCGGGAACACGATGCGCAAGACGCCGGCGATGAGGGCCACCCAGCCGAAGATCGTGATGACCACCGGCCAGCGGAACGCCCAGACATTGTGCGTGAGCACGATGGCGAGGCCCGCGACCAAGGCGATCAGGCCGGCGAGATAGATCAGCGCGGGGCTGTCGACGAATTCTCGCGCCAGCGCGCGCGAATTCTCCCGGTTCGCGACAAGTCCAATCCCCATCACGATGAAGGCCGGGCCGAGAAAGCGGGCGATAAAGATCGACGTGTCCATGGCTCTGCTCCTCTTGCGCGCGCCGCTTGGGGCCGGGTAGCGGCGCCAACAGGGTCTTGCCGGAAAGAGCGATGGATGTGAGTCCCCGTCCCTTCGCCGGCATGACCCGGATCAGGTTCGAAGGGTCTCCGCTCCGTCCTTACCCTGGGGTAAGGCAGCGGACTCTCAGCCCCTGCTCGGGGCTCCCCTCGGAACTTTATAAGTGTAGTCCTCGTGGGAGCTCGATCCAAGGCCCCGCGCGCCGATAGGCACACGATCGCGACCCGCCGATAGCGAAGTCGTGCGGAAGGGCCCCCAAGAATGAAATGGAGCGTGGTGAATGTTGGGCCGGCGGGTCAGGAGAAACCCGGCTTTTCTCCACCTTGACCCCTCGCCCGAAACTTTGCGACATCTCGCCCGCGCCTTGCGCCCTGGGACTTCTTGCCGCCCAGCCCCGGGCAGTTTAAGGCTCGTCATCTTTCTGCCTTGCTTCACCTTGATTTGCGGGTCCCCAAGACTTCGCCGGCCGCTTTCCGACAGCCACCGAAACCGAGGTAGATAACCACGTGAACCAGGACGCCACGACCGCCGTTGCGACGAGCGCGCCGAAGGGCGCGACGCGCAGGCGCTTGATCATTCTTGCCGTCCTTCTGGCGGTGACGGTTGCCGGCGTTCTCGCATATTGGCACTACGCGGAGCTCTACCCGTCCACGGACAACGCCTATACCGGGGCCGACATCGTGCGCGTGGCGCCGCAAGTGTCGGGACCTGTGGTTCACGTCTATGTCGCGGACGACGACAAGGTCGGCGACGGCGCGCCCCTGTTCGACATCGATCCCACGCCTTATGGGTCGGCGCTGCGGGCCGCGCGCGCGCAGTTCGACGCGGCCGCCAATTCCGCCGGCACCGCCGGCGAGGACATGAAGGCGGCGGCGGACGAGATGGAGGCGAAGCGCGCCGCGCTCAGCGACGCGATCGCGGCATACCGCGACGCCAAGTCCACGCAAAAAGTAGGCGAGCCCCCCTCGCAGGAAACAGCCGACGCGCTGAAGGCGGTGCATGAGGCGATGGAAGCTTACGACGCGGCCCATGCCGCGTTCAGCGACGCGCAGGACGAGCAGCTCATCGTCACCACGCCCACCGTCCAGCTCCGCGCCGCGGCCGCCCAGCTCGACAAGGCGACGCAGGACCGCGTGAAGACTCACGTTATCGCCCCCGGCAGCGGCTGGGTGTCGAATGTGCGCCTGCGCCCGGGCGCGATCCTTCAGGCCGGCACGCCCGCCTTCGCACTGATCGAGGACGGGGATTGGTGGGTCGACGCGAACTTCAAGGAGACCGATCTCGGCCGCATCAAGCCGGGTCAATCCGCGACCATCAAGCTCGACATGTACCCGGGCTACAGGCTCGAGGGCACGGTGGAGAGCATCAGCCCGGGCTCCGGGGCCTCCTTCTCGTTGCTCCCGCCGGAGAACGCGACCGGCAACTGGGTCAAGGTCACGCAACGCTTTCCGGTGCGCATCACGGTGACCAGCGAGCCCGACGCCGACAGGCCGCTGCGGGTCGGCGCCAGCGCCACCGTGACCGTGGACACGACCGAAGCGGCAGGCGCGGGCGGCCAATGAGCCGCAAGAAGTCGCCGGGCGGGAAAGGCCGAGGCGCGCTCCCTCCGGTGCCACCGCCGCCGCCGCCACCCCCGCCGCA
>CAYUTT010000378.1:0-2463 GCA_964447575.1 uncultured Methyloceanibacter sp. | reverse complement strand
TGAACGTATCGATACAGTAATAGCCCGCGAGCACAGTCTCGTCCTTGGGCGCCCGCGCCGGATTCCGCACCGGAAACACGTAAGGGTAGATCGATTTCTTGGATCCTGCGATCAAGCAGGCCTTATGGATGTAGTCGACGAGGCGGCCGTCATGCACGGCGCGGATATGCCGATCGTGAAAGCGCTTCGCGGGTAGCCGCTCGAACAGGCTGGAGGCTGAGAGCTCCGCCATGATGGAACGGATGCGTACCGGCGCCTCCACATAGCCGCGGTCCTGCACGTGATGCAGTGTATGCTCGTCGTTAAGCACCAGCACAATCCGAGACTCACCCGGCGGCGGGACCTCGGCCTTGATCGCGCGGCGCGACTTGACGTAGCGCGGCTCGCGCAAACGGATGAGATCGTCCGTGATGGAGTTGACGACTGTCTGTACATATTTTGACGGCAGCCCGCGATACTTCCGTTCGAGAATGGCGCGCGCCACCTTCCGTACCGTCTCTGCGCTCGGAAGGTCGGTGGATCCCAACGGATCGATCACCAGATAAGGCGGGTCCGTGTCGCCCGGCGTGACCGGCGTCTCGTAGGCCGTGTTGACAATTGGCCGCGCGCCATAGCGCTCGTAGAATTTCAGCCGCGCCGCGTTCGCGGCCCTGATTTCGGTGTTCGGCGAGAGCGCAGGGTCGTCCGGCAGGCTCTCGAAGTAGAGCTGCGTGCCGAGGGCGCGGGCCTCTTCACGCACGCGCTCGTAGAGCGCGGCGCCGATACCGCCGCCCATGCGTCCCTTGGCTGTGGAGATGATCTCCAGATAAGAAAAGCCGATATCCGGGAAGTACAGCAGCAGCGCCACGCCAAGCGTCTGATCGCGCGCGTTCTCCGCCACGAACAGGCGCGACACGAAGCGGTGTTTCAGCGGGTTGGATAACTGGTCGGGCAGCTTGGCAATGTCTGCATCCGGCATGGCCGGGAACTGCTCGCGCATGATCTGCTGTGCGGCCGCGATCGCGGCGCGGTTCGCTCCAGTCGTGGCGTCGGCGACTTTGCGGATGCGGAGCATTCAGGCGCTCGCGCGCAGGTACGCCAGCTGCGACTCGGCGATCCGCTCGATCAGCGTCTCATAGGCGAGACCGGATTGATACGCCGCGGCGGCAAACCCGGCATCTGGCGTGAGGCAAGGATTAACGTTGACTTCGAGGATGAAGGGTCGTCCGTCGAGCGTCACGCGAAAATCTACTCGCGCATAGCCGCCCAGGCCGAACAGCGCCCAGCAGGACTTGGAAAGAGCGGCGAGCTCCGCGGCAAGGTGCGGGTCTGATCGCTCGATGCCGAACTGGCGCGGCGTGCCAGTGAAGGCGGCGCTGTCAGGCTTCCACTTCGCGTCGTAGCCGACGATGCGAGCAATACCTTCGTCAAACCCCTCGAACAGGATCTCGGCGATGGGCAGCACCTCCACACCGCCTGGCATTTCGAGCAGCGACACGTTGAACTCGCGGCCGTCAACGAAGCCTTCCGCGAAGTGCTCCGTCTGCCAGCGCGCATTGCGCTCCATGATAGCTAGCGCGGCGTCTTCCCCGCGCATAACGGACGCTTCGTCCATGCCAAGGGAGCCGTGCTCCCACACAGGCTTGACGATGACCGGGGCGTCGGGATCGAGCTCGCGACCATCATCGGACCAGGCGGGTGTCGGCAGCCCGGCATGAGCGAGCTTGAGCTTCGTTCCGATCTTGGAAAGGGTCTCGAGCCAGGCGCTTGTCCCGGCACCCGTATAGGCGAGGCCAAGCGCGTCGAGCCGGGCAGGGATCATAGGGGCGAGGCGTCCATCGCCGCCCACGGCGTCCACCAGGTTGAACACGACGAGGGGCCGGCGAACCGCAAGCGTCTCGAGGCGCACGAGGTCCGCACCTAAAGCGACGATCTTCGAGTCGTAGCCCCGCTCCACAAGCGCATCGGCCACAGCCTCGGCGGCGTGGAGAGTGTCGACCTCGTCGGCCCGGTCCTGCGTCGCGGCATGAACGACGGGGACATAGCCACGGGCAGCAGTGCCCATCACGCGCTCCGCTGCAAGCGCTCCCCGTCCGGGAGCTGCAAGCCGTACCGCGCCAGTCCTGCCTCGAGGATCATGCCGATCAGGGACACGAAGGCGATGCCGTTCTGCGCGGCGAGGATCGGCAAGTCCGAGTGTGCCGGATGAAGTCCGGCGAGCGGATTGGCTTCGAGGAAATACGGCTCGCCGCTTGCGTCTGACCGGAAATCGATGCGGGCCGCGTCGCGGCAGCCGAGCGCCTTGTAGGTGGCAAGCGCACGCATCCCCGCAAGCCGCGCCTCGGCATCGTCCGCGCGGACATAGGTCACGAGGTCCTCGCAGCGCTCTTTGTTGAGCAGAGAATAGATATTCGCCTCGCCTGTCGCGTTGAGCAGGATCTCGCACACGCCGACCACGCGCGCGTCTGCGCCGTTGCCCACAAT
>CAYUTT010000377.1:0-2471 GCA_964447575.1 uncultured Methyloceanibacter sp. | reverse complement strand
CGAATATAGGGCCGCGGCGATTTCCAGCCGTCCGGATAGATGGTCTTGGCCTCGTCGTCCGTGACCGATCCGGCGATGATCACGTCGTCGCCTTGCATCCAGTTTGCCGGCGTGGCGACGCGATGTTTTGCCGTGAGTTGGAGCGAATCGATGACCCGCAGAACCTCGTCGAAGTTCCGGCCCGTGGTCATCGGATAGACCAAGATGAGTTTGATCTTCTTGTCGGGGCCGACGACGAAAACATTGCGCACCGTTTGGTTGTCGGCGGGCGTGCGGCCCTCAGACGTCCCTGTCAGGCTCGCGGGCAGCATGCCGTAAGCCTTGGCGATCTTGAGCTCGGGGTCTCCGATCATTGGGAAATTGGGCGCGACGCCTTGCGTCTCGGCGATGTCGTCGGCCCAGCGCGAATGATGGTCGACCGGGTCCACGCTGAGCCCGATGATCTTGACGCCGCGTCTGTCGAACTCGGGCTTGATCCTCGCCATGTAGCCGAGCTCGGTCGTGCACACAGGGGTGAAATCCTTGGGGTGCGAGAACAAGACCCCCCAGGAATCGCCGAGCCAGTCATGAAAGCGGATACGGCCTTCCGTGGTGTCGGCCTCGAAATCCGGGGCGGTGTCGCCGAGTTGGAGCGTCATGATCTTCCTCCTCGCTATGGGAACGGAACGCCGGGCCACAGATGTAGGATGTGTTACTCCCGGATCGCAATTCCAATGTGACGAAAAGCAATATCATGCTCGCGCGCGGCCCTTCGCCGCAAGGAGCTTGCGTCCAAGGGGTTCGCGATGCACCGCGCGTCACGCGCTTTGAGCCGGAGCGGACCCCCGGCCCAAAGCATCGCTCAAAGGGAGCTCAGGCGACCTTGCGGTCCTCGTGGCGGCCTTCCCTGATTTCCTCGACGATCTTGGCGCAGAAATCTTCGAGATCGCCCGGATGGCGGCTCGTGATGAGCCCTTGGTCCACGACCACGCTTCTGTCGACCCACTTGGCTCCGGCATTTTTCACGTCCGTGGCCATCGAGTGGTAGGACGTCATCTGCCGCCCCTTCGCGATCCCCGCTTCCACCAGCACCCACGGCGCGTGACAGATTGCCGCCAGCGGCTTCTTGCTGTCGAAGAAATCGCGCACGAAGGCGACCGCATCCTCGTCCGCGCGCAGGAAATCGGGGTTCATCTGTCCGCCGGGAATGACGAGCGCATCGTACTCGTCGACGGTGACGGCATCGATGGTGCGGTCGACCTCGACCTTCTCGCCCCAATCGCCGTCCTTCCAACCGCGGATTTCGCCGACCTTCAAGGAAACAATGTCCACCTTGGCGCCGGCCTCTTCGAGCTTCTGCTTCGGCACCATCAGCTCCGACTGCTCGAAGCCGTTGGCCGCCAGGATCATGATCCTTTTGTCGCTGATGTCCGCCATGGGACCTCCTTGCTCGGCTGGGAACTTCGCGTGAAAACGCGCCAACCCGCCGATGGTTGCGGAGGTTCGAAAAATCGCGGAGCTGGAAAGCTAGAACGGCCTTGCCGGCCCGAGCGAAGCGGCGAACAGGAGCAGGCCGATCGTCAGCACGGCAAGCGCCCCACCGATCGCGCAGGTCGTCCATACGGCCTCGGCCCATCTTGCGTTCCCGCCGCCGAGCTTGAGCGCGAGCTCGCGCGAGCCGAGCGCGAGAGTCGCCAATACTGCGACGGTGATGGCCGTGCCGAACGCCATGGCGAAGGTCGCGGCGACCCCCGCCCAGAATAGGCCTTGCGTCAGAGCGAACACGAGCACGAGCACCGCGCCCGTGCACGGCCTGATACCGACCGAGACCACGACCGCGAGAACCTTCTTCCAGGACAGCGGGCCCGCGATGTCGCGCGCATCCACGATGTGGCTGCACGCCTCGCCCTCGGCGTGATGGTGGCCATGACCGTGCGTGGGATGATCGTGGCCATGGTCGTGGCCGTGGTCATGGTCGTGGCCGTGGTCGTGGTGATGGTGGTCATGATGTCGGTGCGTGTGTTCGGCCGGTGCAGGGCGCCGGCGCCGCCACAAGCGGATGAGCTGCGTGACGAGGAGATAGAGTCCGACCAGCGCGATGAGGGCATAGCTCGCCGACTCGAGATGGTTGACCCAGGCATTGACCTGGAACCCCGAGGCGTTGAGGGCGATGAGCATTACGCCGACGAGCGCGACCGCCGTCAGCGCCTGGAGCCCGGCCGCCAGAAACGAGATGAGCACGCCCCGCCGGACCGTCTCCTCGTTGGCGATGACATAGGACGAGATGATCGCCTTGCCGTGACCGGGGCCGGCGGCATGCACGATGCCGTAAACGAAGCTCAAGCCTGCGAGCAGAAACGCGGCGCCGAGCGCGTTGCCGCTCTTAAGCTGCCTCACCGCCGCGGCGAGCTCCCGCTGCATCTTCTGCTGCGTCTGCGCGATCCAGCCGAGCACGCTGCCGAGCGGCCCCTTGGCTTGCAGCGGCGCGGCCT
>CAYUTT010000376.1:0-2476 GCA_964447575.1 uncultured Methyloceanibacter sp. | reverse complement strand
TCAGCCGGGGGCTCCCGGTCGCCACCAGCTTCGTCCCGTCGGACGATGCTGGCAAAGGCAAGATACAAGGATCAGGAGCGATGAACGATGACAACCCAACAGGCGACGTGCGGCCATGATTGACCCGGGAACCGCTCAACGCTCGCCAAATGCGGGGCGCAGCCCCGAAAAGCTGCGTCTGAGTCACCTCGCGGCTCACGCCAACCCACATTGCAACCCTTTCGGCCTTGCCTGGCGTGCTGGAACGGAGCAACGTCGCCTTCGGAAGTGGACATCCGGGGAATCTCGGATAAGGCCTCAAGGGCGGAATAGGTGGTTCCAGCGGGCTGCCCCTTCTTCGGCTTGAAGCCTGCGGATAGGTAAGGCTCGGCTGGATGGGGCACCTCGACATTTGCGACCTGCTGGGCGGCGGACAGGAAATGCCTTCAAACTAATCGTCGTATATCCCCATTCTACTGAAAGGCGATGTTTGATTCAACGCGCTCTCATCAAAAGGTTCTTGACCTCACGACGCTTAGGCGCGAGAGTTGAATCGCTAACCGGCGTCAAACAAGTTGGGAGCGCCTTTGGGGTATCCGGTAAAATAGGTGGCTGTCTGCCTTGGCGCCAGGCGCTTCGCCTCGCTAAACTGCTGAAACGGCTGCCCGTTGCTGTCGTGAACCCGTCACTTCTTACATTGGCGATAGGCGCTTCGCTGAGTGATGGCCGGCGGCTGCTTGCCGTCGCGAGCCCGAAGCGTGGGGAGGGGATCTTGAGAATCGGCGTCGTCGGCTGCGGCTATTGGGGCGCGAAGCACATCCGCGTGCTCAGCAGCCTTAGCGGCGTCGACCGGGTGGCGCTGATCGAGCCGGATGCGTGCACCCGAGAGGCGCTATCGCGTAAATTCGGGAGGGCGCGCACGTTTGCGAGCCTCGAATCGGCGCTGCCGCATGTGGATGCTGTGGTGATCGCGACCCCACCCGGGTCGCATGCCGAGCTCGCGCTCAGAGCGCTTCGAAGCGGCAAGCATGTGATGGTTGAGAAGCCTTTGGCAACGTCTTCCGCGGAAGCGGCCCTCATTATCCATGCGGCTATGCAGTCGAATCGAGTCCTGATGGTTGGTCATACCTTCGAGTTTAACCCAGTCGTGCGAGAGCTGCAGAGGCGCTTGGACCAAGGTGAGTTAGGTGACGTGTACTACATTCACTCCTCTCGCTTCAACATCGACCTTTATCGCTCCGACGTCAACGTAATCTGGGATCTGGCACCTCACGACATATCGATCATGAACTTCTTGCTTCGGTCGATACCGACTTCGGTCACGGCGTGGGGCACGTCGGGAGGTCACGTGGATGTCGCCTATGTTCGGTTACAGTATGGTCGAATTGGGGTGACCGGCTATATACATGTTTCGTGGCTCGATCCAAAGAAGATGCGGCAATTTACCGTTGTCGGCCGCAAAAAGGTGGCGGCTTACAACGACATGGACACTAATGAGCGTTTGCGGATCGTCGAGCGAGAGGCGGAGAGTCCGGAATCAGGAGAGTCACATTCTGGCTGGCCACCATCCTATCGCTACGGGCGGAGCACTATACCGGCCATCGATTTCCAAGAACCGCTTGCCTTGCAGGACCAGCACTTCGTTGATTGCGTTCTCAACGAGACGGCACCAGAGGTAGACGGCTTCAACGGGCTGGCCGTGGTCGCGACTTTGGAGGCTGCTGAACGATCGCTGCGTTTCGGGAGTCCGGTCGAGCTAGAACTTCTTGATCCTCCAGCCATTACCGATGGCCGCGGATCGAGTGCCTTCAATATCGCGGAGGCTCAGTGATGCTGATCCCTCTCCTCGATCTGCAGGCGATGCACGGCGAGGTCGCCGCCGAACTGATGGATGCCTGGCGGCAAGTGAAGGATTCGGCGAAATTCATCGGCGGTGAGTTCGTCGAGCGTTTCGAGGCCGAATGGGCGACGTATTGCCAAGCAGCTCACTGCGTTGGCGTCGCCAGCGGTACCGCCGCCCTGGAATTGTCTCTGGCGGGCTTGGGCATTGGCCGAGGTGATGAGGTCATTGTTCCCGCGAGCACATTCGTCGCGACGGCTACCGCGGTGGTTGCCGTTGGTGCGACGCCGGTGTTCGTCGACGTCGATCCGTCAACCCTACTCATGACGGCGGCCGGAGTGGAGGCAGCGCTGACGGCGCGGACGGCCGCGATCATACCGGTGCACCTGTATGGTCAGCCGGTAGACATGGACGCCATTAACCAAGTGGCATCAGCCGCCGGCCTCGCCGTTATCGAGGACGCTGCACAGGCCCATGGCGCCCGTTGGGAGGGAAAGGCCGTCGGGACCTTTGGACACGTTGGCTGCTTCAGCTTTTATCCGGGAAAGAACTTGGGCGCATTCGGCGATGCCGGCGCGGTGATGACGCAGGACTTCGCCCTGGCGGAGCGAATCCGATCCATTGGCAACTATGGCCGCAGGGGATCCCATTATCGGC
>CAYUTT010000375.1:0-2482 GCA_964447575.1 uncultured Methyloceanibacter sp. | reverse complement strand
CTCGTGGCGGCGGCTGTGCAGGCCGGCGATGCCGGCGGCATCCTCAAGCACCCGGCGCCGCTCCTGCGGCGGTGCATTCACGATCTCGCCAATGCGGCCCTGGCGCACCAGCGCCGGCGAGCGGGCGCCGGTCGCCGCGTCCTCGAACAGGAGCCGGATGTCGCGGGCGCGCGCATCCTTGCCGTTGACCTTGTAGGCGGAGCCCGCTTCGCGCTCGATGCGCCGCGTGACCTCGAGAATCTCGGCATCGTTGAATTCGGCGGGCGCTTTGCGCTCGCTGTTGTCGATAAACAGCGTCACTTCGGCGGTGTTGCGCCCCGGCCGGTCCTGGGAGCCGGCGAAGATCACGTCCTCCATGGCGCCGCCGCGCATGCTCTTGTACGAGGTCTCGCCCATGGCCCAGCGCAGCGCTTCGAGCAGGTTGGACTTGCCGCAGCCGTTCGGGCCGACGACCCCGGTCAGGCCGGGCTCGACCAGAAGCTCGGTCGGCTCAACGAACGACTTGAATCCGAGAAGGCGGAGTCGGGTGATCTTCACAGGTGGCATCCTCGAATGGAAAAGCGACGCGTGAGGCGGACGCTGCGAACTTCTATACGAAACCTTGGCAACGGTTCGACGTGATTCGCAATGCCTGACGACCGGATCAAGAGGCCCGCGGCTCGATCAGGGCCTTGACCTCCTCATAGGTCACCGCGCCTTGCAATTTTTGGCCGTTGACGAAGAAGGTCGGCGTGCCGATCACGCCATATTTGCGCCCCCGCTGCTTCACCTCCGTCAGGCCATCGATAATGGCTTGATTCGTGAGGCATTTGTCAAATTCGGCACGGGTCATCCCGCTCGATTTGGCCACCCCGTAAATGGCGTCCGGACGGACCTCCTGGCTCACCCACTCGCTCTGGCGGGCGAGGAAGGTCTCCGTCATGGACAGATATTTCGACTCGGGCACGCAGCGTGTGACCATGGCGGCGCTGGCCGCCGTCCGGCCGATGGGAAATTCGCGGATGATGTAGCGCACCTTCCCGGTGTCGATGTACTGCCGCTTCACCTGGGGAAACACGGATTTATGGTAGTTGCGGCAATGCGGGCAGGTTAGCGAGGCATATTCGATCATGGTGACGGGCGCGTTGGGGTTGCCGTAGGCGCGGTCCCCGAGCGGACCGGGCTCCAGAAGCTCATCCTTCAGGGGAAGCGCCGTATCGGCGGGGCCCGTGGACGCGCCGCCGCACGCCGCAAGGCTGAGTGCCGCGGCGGCAAGAAGGATGGCGGCTCCTCTCCCCGGTCCCATCGGTCGTCCGGGCTTAGCCGCTCGGCGGCGTGTCGCTCGCGCCTGCACCGTCGATCGCCGCCTCGAAATCCTTGAGCTGCATGCCCTTCAAGCGCTTGCCGTTGACGAAGAAGCTCGGTGTGGACTCGACGCCGAACTCCTCATGAGCCTTCTTGCGCATCGCGACGATGTTGTCGAACAGGTCCTTGTCGGCGAGGCACGCGTCGAAGGACTCTTGCGAGAAGCCGGCCTGCCTGGCGATGAGGAGAAGCTTCTGCTTGCCTTCCTCGCCCGGCAAGGCCCAGGTCTCTTGCGTCTCGAACAGGCCGTCCACGATGGGATAGAAGCGGTCGTTGCCGGCGCAGCGGGCGACCATGGAGGCGGCAACCGCAAGCCCGTCGAGCGGGAACTCGCGGAAAATGAAGCGCGCCTTGCCGGTGTCGATGTACTTCTCTTTTACCTGCGGGAAGACGTTGTTGTAGAACGTGGCGCAATGCGGGCAGGTCATCGAGGCGTATTCGACGATGACGTTGGGAGCGGCGGGATCGCCCATGACGACATCCTCGAGCGGCCCGGCCTCCAGCAGCTCCGCCATGGCCGGTTCGGCCTTCGGTGCATTGGGGTTCGGCGCCCCGCCGTCGCGGAAATAGACAACGCCCGCGACGATCACGGCGGCCGCCACCGCGCCGGCAATATAAAGGCCAGTTCTGCTCTTGGCCCCTTCGGGGGAGGCTTCGGTCTTTTTCTTCTCGGATTTCGCCACTGTCACTACTCCGGCTGGGATACGTCTCGTTGCCCTCGTGGGCGGTTTCGCGGCCTACAATCGGCGATAGGCCTCGATCCGGCAAGTGCGAGAAATGCCCCTGGCCTCAACCTCTCGTGAGGCGGGCCTTGGCACCGGCGCCGAGCCGCGACAGCGCGCGGGCGAGGCCCTCATCCGCGATCCCCGCCGATTTGGGCAGGGCGTAGGCGGGGAGGGGCTGCTTTCGCGGGGCTGCGTGTTTCTTCGTCCGCGCGATGGGGGCTTGCAGAAAGCGCAGCTCGGTCACGGCCCGGTAGCCGAAATAGGCGTTGACCCGTTCCAGGATCTGCCCTGCCCGGTGCTGCACCTCGATCGCGCGCGGGCCCTCGATGCGCAGCACGAGCGTGGCGCCGTCGGCCTTATGGCCCCGGCGGGGAGAGTCCTCTTCCATGGCATCGCGCCGCCGCGGCCAGACC
>CAYUTT010000374.1:0-2483 GCA_964447575.1 uncultured Methyloceanibacter sp. | reverse complement strand
TGGTCGAAGAAGCAGAACTGATCGACCTCCGCCCAGCGGCCGTTGCGCACGTCCTCGACATAGGCAAGCAGATTGCGCCGCAGCGCGAACATCAGCGCGATCACGTGCTCGGGCACGGTGTTGAACGCGTAGTTGCGGATGTTGACGACCGTGATGCCGTGCTCCTTGCAGTAGGCCTTGTCGACCACGTCGGTTCCCGTGGCGGCCACCGCGATGAGCTTCAGCTTAGGCAGCTGCTTCAACACATCGGCGCGCATCGGCACCTTGTTGATGATGGCGATGGTCGCGTCCTTGAGGCGCGCGACGATGTCCTCGGGCGTCCAGGTGGACTCGTGCTCGACATAGGTATGCGGAAAGCCCGGCTTGCGCACATCGGCGCCGACCGACTCTCGATCGAGGAAAACGATCTCGTGCTCCACTGAACTTCCCTCTTTGACGCTCACGCGTGGGGCACCCCACGCCACATTGAACCTTCCGGAGCAAGACCACTGGCGCCCGGATGGCGCTCGATCGTGGGCCCTGCCGCTTGACCTTCGGACCTACTCCGCGGCGATGCGCAGCCCGCCGGCGCTCTGCGCGCCGCGAAAATATTCCTGCGCTGCTGCAAGGCCCGAGCCCGGCACGACGTCGATGCCGACATCGCGCATGGACATCTCCGCGCCGGCGATGGCACCGAGCAGCATCAACTCGTTCAGGTCGCCGAGATGGCCGATGCGGAACAGCTTGCCAGCCATTTGCGACAGGCCGGCGCCGAGCGCGAGATTGTAGCGGCGGTAGGCGCGATCGATCACGTCCGCGCCGCTGAAGCCCTCCGGGACCATGATGGCGGTCACGGTGTCGGATTGCCACTTGGGTTCCTTGGCGCAGAGCGAAAGGCCCCATGCATCGACCGCAGCCCGCGTACCGCTGGCAAGATAACGGTGCCGCGCGAAGACGTTCTCGAGCCCCTCCTCGATCAGGATGGCGAGCGACTCGCGCAGGCCGTAGAGAAGCGGCAGCGCCGGCGTGTAGGGGAAATAGCCGCTCGGATTCGTGCGGAAATGATCGGCGAGGTCGAAATAGGCTTTGGTGCACTTGGCGTCCTGCATCTGCGCCAAGGCCTTCTGGCTGGCGCAGACGATGCCGAGCCCGGCCGGGAGCATCAGGCCCTTCTGCGAGCCGGTGATGGCGAGGTCCACGCCCCACTCGTCGAAGCGGAAATCGATGCTCGCGATCGAGCTCACCCCGTCCACGTAGAGCAGCGCGGGGTGCTTGGCGGCGTCCATGGCGCGGCGCACCGCGGCGATATCGGAGGTGACGCCCGTGGCGGTCTCGTTGTGGACCACCATGACGCCCTTGATCTCGTGGTTCTTGTCGGCGCGAAGCGCCTCCTCGATGCGATCCGGGTTCGCGCCCGTGCCCCACTCCTCTTCCTGCACGATCACCTCGAGCCCGTGACGGCGGGCGAGGTCGATCCACAGATGCGAGAACTGGCCGAAGCGCGGCGCGAGCAGCTTGTCGCCGGGCGATCTTGTATTGGTGAGCGAGGCTTCCCAGGCGCCGGTGCCGCTGGACGGGAAGATGACGACCTGGCCTTCCTCGGTCCGGAAGACCTTCTTCATCTCCTCATAGAGCGGCCGCGTCAGCTTGGGGAAGTCGGAGGACCGGTGATCCTCCATCGGCACGTGCATCGCCCGCAGGATTCGCTCGGGAACGTTGGTTGGCCCTGGCACAAATAGAAAGTTACGGCCCGGCCGTCTGGCTCCAGCCATGTTTCCTCTCCTAGGAATATCGGGGCGACCTGGTCCTGGGGCGGACCGAAATGCCTCTTACGTGGGCACGGTGGTAGCGTCACGCTGGGCGGCTGGCAACCCTTTTGCTTGGCTAGAACAAACCGCTGATGCGGCCATCCGCCGCAAGTTCTATGTTGTTGGCTGCGGGCACCCGGGGCAGGCCCGGCATGGTCATGATGTCCCCGCAGATTACCACCACAAACTCGGCTCCGGCCGAGAGCCGGACCTCCCGGATCGGGATGGTATGGCCGAGCGGCACGCCCTTGGCGTCGGGATTGGTGGTGAAGCTGTATTGCGTCTTGGCTACGCAGATCGGGAACTTGCCGAAGCCCTGCTTCTCGAGCTCGGCGAAGCGGTCGCGCACCGCCTTGTCGGCGGTGATGTCCTCCGCGCCGTAGATCTCCTGGGCGATGGTGCGCGTCTTGTCCCACAGCGACATGTCGTCGGGATAGAGCGGCTGGAAATCGCTCGGCTTGGTGTCGATCGTCTTGACCACGGCCTCGGCCAGATCGACCGCGCCGGCGCCGCCGAGCGCCCAATGGTCGGCCATCACGCATTCGGTGCTGGCGGTCGAGCATAGGCGCTTGAGCAGCGCGATTTCGCCGTCCGTGTCGGAGGAGAAGCGGTTCGCCGCCACCACCACGGGCACGCCGTATTTCCGCACGTTCTCGATATGCTTCTCGAGATTGGCGAAGCCTTTCTCCAGCGCCT
>CAYUTT010000373.1:0-2493 GCA_964447575.1 uncultured Methyloceanibacter sp. | reverse complement strand
CCGGCAGGGATTCCGCCTGTTCTGGCGGTGGAAATCCCGGCGCCCTGGCCACCCCCGGATTCCTGTGTCCCTCCAGGACTTGATCGCCGACATGGCGCGGGCGAACCGCACGTGGGGTGAGGAACGGATCGCCGCCGAACTGCTGCTCAAGTTGGGCGTCCCCGTGTCGCCACGGACCGTCAGGCGGTACATGCACCGGCCCGTCTCGCCGCGACCGTGTTCATCTCCGCAGACCTGGACCACGTTTGTGCGGAACCACGCCCGCGAGACGCTGGCCTGCGATTTCTTGGTGGCGGTCACGGCCACGTTCCGGCTCGTGTGCGTGTTCGTGGTGCTGGAGATCGGCACGCGTCGGATTCTGCATTGGAATGTCACGGAGCATCCGACGGCCGAGTGGACGGCGCAGCAGTTCCGAAGCGTCCTGACCGGCGACGAACCGTACCGGTTCGTGGTGCACGATCGCGATGCCGTGTTCGCGGCGGCTGTTGACGACGCGTTGAGGTCCATGCATCTCCGCGTGCTGAAAACACCTGCCCGCGCCCCGCAAGCGAACGTAACGTGGAGCATCGGAACGAGAGCGCTAACGGGCGCGGCTGTGGGCGCTGGGTCGGTGTGGGAAGTCATGCCTGGTGCTCCTTCCTTGTCTGTGTTGCGTTTTGTTGACGTGGCAAATGGTATGTAAACCTCCCTTTTAAAGAACAAGGGAGTTACGTGGTCAGCGGCCTTTGTTGACAGAATCCGGCAGCTTGGCCATGCTCGACGTGAAGGTTGATGGCGCAGTCGTGGCTGCGCTGCAGCCAAGGCGTTCTGGCCGCTGCCGTCTTCCGCCTCGAGATCTGCGTCGAGGTCGAGGAGCAGACGAGCACGTCGTAGCGCTTCCTGCTGATGGCGAAATGGAGCGGCGTCAGCCCATGTTCAAAGCGCGACAGCCGCCGGTCCAGCGTCTCACACGCTGGAGCGGGATGATGGGGCGCCGCAGGGCTTCCACGCCGGCATCAGTCGCCCGCGCGAGATCGACTACGATTCGAATCTTTACCTACGTATCGGCAGGAGAAGCCCGTCCCCGAGAGGAGCACGGTGAGCCTAAATTTAACCAGTTGGAACGACATCAGCCCATGGCTGTGTCTTGTAGAGGCGCTTCGGTACGCCTCGTAAACCAGCCGTCACTCTCGTGCTCGCGCCGCGGCACCGGCGGGGCGGGCACGCACGGCTTCGATCAGCCGATCCGACCAAAGCGCAAGCCGCTCCTTGCTGTCCTGCGCCGCCGCAGCACGATTGTAGGTAGCCAGCAGGCGACGCGGGTCAAGCATGCATTCGATCAGCGCTTCCCGACCGTACGTTTGCTCGATCAGCGCGGCCATCTTCCAGCCGACGGTGTACCACGGACCCTGAACACCGAAGAACTCGGACGCCTTCTGGACAATTTGAGCTTCATCGGCGAGCCGGCCATCAATGATGTCCAAGAAAAAACGCTCCAGCGATTGCAGGTCGCGTCCGAAATTGGCCATGTCGGCGTCCCATCGTGCACGGTCTTTGACGGAGCTGTGGGCATGAGGATGAATGTCGGGACCTCCGGCCGCAGCAAGCATGGCGATTCCTTCGCCGAAAGACCCCATCCGCTCGGCCGCCATTCGCTCTCGCGGAGGCAACTCTTCGAGCGCCGTTGTCATCTCGTCAACCACGCTGGCAAGGCCGATGTGGTGTAGTTCGTGCGCCACGGTGTTTTCAAACTGCGCGGCATCGACCGTCGGGTCCACGTATAAAAACACGGTCGGATCCGTGAGCAACTCGAAGACAAAGCTATTCGTCTGTGGCTTGATCACTGGGAACACCTTCGCGTGGATGGCCGCTTGCGGCGGCAGGTAGCCCAGAACGCGTCGAGCAGCGGCGTTCAGATCGGTGCGCTTCCACGCAGTCAGTGTCCGCTGCAGCTCCGTCGCTCCTGTCAGCAGCGAATCGGATAGGACGAACTGCCGGAAGTCAGCATCACTGAAGCTTCGTTTTCTCCCGGCCTCGCGCTGCTTCAAGCGGCGGTAAGGCTCGCTCCCGAACAGGCGTTCCCAATCGGACTCCACCAGTGGCTGTCCCGACGCGCGGCGGGCCAGAATCGAGTGGACAGCGTCGGCCTCACTCGTGTCGACCTGAAGCTGGATACGACCCTGAGCGTGCAGCATGGCCGAGCAAGCGAATAGCGAGGCATACCAGGCAATGCGGCACGCTCTGCGGCGTAACTCACACCCATCCATGTCCGGCACTATGCCACAGATGCCCGGTTCCTAGTCCAACTTCGCGGTGGCCGCCATAGCCGCCTCGGTGGGCAGTTCAAAGCCGGCAATTGTGGACAGGTCAAAACCGGCAATTTCTCCGGCGACCGAGACCAGTGAGTTCTACTTCGTCCCCTCGCCAGCGAGCCGCGCGGCGCACGTCGATCCGGTGGTTGCGCTGCGCGCCGAATAGCAATCCCGGAGAAAAGGCTGTGTCGTTGCTCACGAC
>CAYUTT010000372.1:0-2545 GCA_964447575.1 uncultured Methyloceanibacter sp. | reverse complement strand
AACCGCGTGGTGCGCCGCCGCGGCCGGCTCTACGTCATCAACAAGACCAACCGGCGCTTCAAGGCCCGGCAAGGCTAGACCTAAGCCCAAGCTTTCTCCCGGGATTTTTACGCCGAACCGATTGACGGGGCCCGCGCGCGCCCCGTACCCTTCCCGCATGGTGACAGTGGTAAGTCGGGCGAGCTTTGTGCTTGCGATGTTGGCGTTTGCGGGCCTTCTGGCTGCGCCCGCGCTCGCGGCCCCGCCCGTTGTCCTCGCACAGTATTTCGAGAGTCTGGGCGACGAACCCGACGAGGAGAGCGGCGATCCGGCGCTCGAGGGCTTGGACCTGCCGGGGCTCGGCGAGCCATCCTTGCGGCCCGACATCAAGCCTGGCGCCGACGAAGGATTGCCCCCGCATTCCGCGGAGGACACGAAGCAGAACAAGCTCGATCTCCAGCTCGGCGAGCTGCCACCGCTCGATCCGGTCGACCGGCCGGAATTGCTGGCGGAGCTCTACGAGAAGCTCGGCACGGCGCGGAACGCGGATGCGGCCGGTCCCATCATGAACGCCATCGAGGAGCTGTGGGCCTTCTCAGGCAGCGACACTGTCGATCTCCTGATGAGCCGGGCGGTGCAGTTCGCCAACGATGCGGAGATCGATGTCTCCCTCGCCATCCTCGACGCCGTCGTGGATATTGCGCCGGAGGAGGCCGAGGCCTGGTATTTGCGGGCGAAGTTGAACGTGCTGAAAGGCAAGCCCGAACGGGCGCTCGCCGATCTCCGCCGGGCGCTCAATGTCGACGCCAAGCATTATCGCGCCATCGCCGAGCTCGCGCTTGTGCTGGAGCAGCTCGGCGCCAAGAAGGAGGCGCTCGAGGCCTATCGCCGGGCGCTTGCCGTCAATCCCTTCCTCGAGGATGCGCGCCAGGGCGTCGAGGCGCTTGCGCGCGAGGTCGAAGGCCAGGACATTTAGTTCGTCGCCTTGCGCCTTCGTCGAAGCGCTAGTCGTCCGTGCCCGGCTCGACGGAAGCGATGCGCAGCATGTTCGTCGCACCAGACTTTCCGAGCGGCACGCCGGCCGAGATGATCACCTGCTGGCCGGGAAGGGCGAATTCCTCCTGGTAGGCGATGCGGCAGGCCTTGGCGACCATGTCGTCGAGATTGCGGGGATCGTCGGTCAGAACGCAGTGCAGGCCCCACACGATCGCGAGCTTGCGTCCCGTGGCCGGGATCGGCGTCAGCGCCAGGATCGGCTGCTGGGGGCGTTCGCGTGCGGCGCGCAAAGACGTTGCGCCCGAGGCCGTGTAGCAGACGATGGCGGCGAGGTTCAGCGTCTCGGCCACGGTTCGGGCGGCGGCCGAGATGGCGTCGGCGCCGGTCGCTTGCGGGTCGATGCGCTGGGCGTGGATGATTGCCGCGTAGAGGGGATCGCGCTCCACCTCGATGGCGACGCGGTCCATGGTGGCCACGGCCTCGACCGGATATTTGCCGACCGCCGATTCCGCCGACAGCATAACCGCGTCGGCGCCCTCGAACACCGCGGTGGCGACGTCGGAGACCTCGGCCCTGGTCGGCACCGGGGCATAGATCATCGATTCCAGCATCTGAGTGGCGACGACCACCGGCTTGCCGGCGTTGCGCGCGGCTCGGCTAATCTGCTTCTGAAGGCCTGGGACCTTCTCCACCGGCATCTCCACCCCGAGATCGCCACGTGCGACCATGATGCCGTCGGCGAGCTCGATGATCTCCTTGAGATGATTGACCGCGGACGGCTTCTCGATCTTGGCCATGATGGCGGCGCGGCCGCGAGAAAGCCTGCGCGCCTCGACGATATCCTCGGCCCGTTGCACGAAGGAAAGCGCGATCCAGGAAATGCCGAGGGACGTGGTGCACTCGATGTCGGCACGGTCCTTGTCGGTCAGCGCGCCGAACGGCAGGACGGTGTCGGGCAGGCTGATGCCCTTGCGGCTGCCGAGCAGGCCGGACGTCAGCACCTCGGCATCGATGCGCACATCACTTGCCTCGACCACCCGGAGCTTGAGCTTGCCGTCGTCGAGGAGGAGCGTGTGGCCCGTCTCGACGGCTTCGAAGATCTCCGGATGCGGCAGCTGCACGCGGCCGAGCCCGCCGATCGCCTCGCGCCGGACGAAGCTTAAGATGTCGCCTTGGGTCAGGCGGATGGAGCCCGAGTCGATCTTGCCGACGCGAAGTTTGGGGCCTTGCAGGTCGACCAAGATGCCGATGGGCCGCGAGAACTCGGATTCAAGCTTGCGGACGATGCGGTGAACTTCGCGCAAGCCTTCGTGGTTCGCGTGACTCATATTCACGCGAAACACATCGGCACCTGCTTCGAACAGGCGCCGTACCATTTCTTCGTTGGTGGAGGCAGGACCGAGCGTGGCGACGATCTTGACCCGGCGATTTCGCCTCATTGGGACTTCGCTTCACCATCCGGATCGGTGAGGCGAACCGTCCAGTCCCGCTCCTCGCCGGTGTCGACCTCAAAGAATCCTGTGCGCTTGTGACCGCGCCTATCACACTCCTTGGGGTCGCGGATGGTGAA
>CAYUTT010000371.1:0-2546 GCA_964447575.1 uncultured Methyloceanibacter sp. | reverse complement strand
AAGGTTGACCAGCGCCTGCTCGTCCAAGGGTACGGCCTGGCGTTGCAGGCTGTCGAAATAGTCAGCGAAAGCCGTACCGTCGAAGGCCACAGGACGCGCTGCCGGTCGTCCTTGGGAAACCAGAGATTAAAAGCCGTCCGGGCGCGGCGAGAGCCATTCCTACCAGCATTGCCGCCGATGCGATCTGCCGCGAGACCGAGGCACTCTGCCCTGAACGAGCTCCCTGGTCAGACAGGAAGGCCCGGCACCTGGGGTGCCGGGCCTTGCCGCTACAGATATGGGCATCACCCCCGCCAAACGGCGGGACGGCGCTTAGCGCGCCTTGCGCGAGCTGCCCTCGATCTTCTCGACCTCGACATCGGTGTGGCGGACTGTGTCCTTCACGGTCTGCTGGCGCCCCTTGGTCTCCTTGGTAAGGGCAACCTCGCCGACCACGCGGGCCTCCTTGCGGACCTCGGCTTCCTCGCTGGTGCCCATCATCTCGACCGTCTTCTCCTCGAAAGCAGCCTCGGCCTCCTTGGCACTCAGCACGCGGTCGGCAGACCGGCGCTCGGCGCCGACATGCTCCTCGCGCAGGGTGACGGTTTTCTTCACCGGCCGCTCGCTCACGCTGGTGGTGACGCGCACACCGCCAGTTGCAAACTTGCGCTTGCCGACGGAGAGCTCCTCCTCGACCACCTGCACGGTGTCCTCACGGCTGGAGCCCTGGCTGCCCTTGTCCTGGGAGCCTTCGTAGCGCTCCATGATGGTAACGGCCTGCTCGAGCTTCTCCTTCGGCACGCGGGCGGCGACCAAGATCTTGCCCTTGCCGGCAGCCTCGGCGAACTCTCGGGCGTCCTCCTTGCCGAAGCCATGCTCGGCGATCTCGCTCAGGAGATCGTCGGCATCACCCTTCAGGACCTCGATATCCTGGTCCTTGAAGCCCTCGCTGAGAAAGGCATCGATCACCTGGCTGGCGATCTTCTGGTTCTCGAAAACACTGATGACGGACGTGGCCATCTCGTCTCTCCATTGCTGTGGTTGGCTGTTTGATGCGAAGCCCGGGGTGGAGCACCGGGCGGACGAGCCGGTCAGTCCGGGTCGTCATCTCCTGTGCCGGCTGCGTCGAGGCGCTCCACCACCGCCTCCTCGCGTCGCAGCGTGACATGCTGGGCAGCCTGCCTGGTGGTCCGCCGCCTAGTGATGCGAACCTCCTCGGTGGCCCGCAGACGCTTCTCGACCACCGCTACTTCCTCCAGGAGGGTGATGATCGTGGTCTCACCTTCTTGCCGCACCGGGACGGGTGCTTCCACCCAGTCACCGAGCGGCACCCGTTCCACCTCGACCGCGTCGGTAATCAGGGGCTCGTTGATGACCTCCTCGCTCTCACGGATGACGGTCCTGACCCGCAGGCCGCCGGTGAGCTTCTTCCGCTTGAGGATGACGGCCCGTTCCTCGACCACGGGGATGACCTCGCGGTCCTGCTTGAGCCTATCTGTCACGTCGGTCATTCCTGGTGGTTCAAGGAGCCGGCGATAAAGGGGTCGGCTGGCGGCTTGAAGCCGTGCTCCCAGCCTAGGTCCTAGCGGTGAACGGCATGGCCTTCATTCCGGCCTGGATGATCTCGCGGTAACGGCCGTTCAGCTGGTTCATGCGCTCGAAGCTACCACGAACGAAGTCGCTCTGGGCCTTGGCAACCTCGCCCCAGTTGACGGCCCACCCCAAGGCGGTGGCGACCTGCAAGTTCTGACGTGCCTGCTCGCTGAACAGCTGCACGAAGAGCTGGCTGAACTCCGTGGCACCTTCCGCCGACCGACGCATCGTCTCATGCTGCAGCCCGCTCATGGCGCCGGCTGTTCTCTGGGCAGCCTGCATGCTCTCGCGGGCTGCGTCGGCTCCCTTGTCGGTCGCATGCGACGCCACTTTGGTGAGCTTGCTGCTGCCGCCGTTGCCAGTGTAGCTGGCATCGGTATGGGCGATCTTGTACATGGCTTGATCCTTTGGCCCGGTGTCACCCGGCTCGCGCCGGCGACCAGCAACGGGCATGCTGCGTTGCGGAAAATGCTGATTTCCAATGTTGTTTGGTGAGGACGAGCGGTTGCTCACCTTTTCCTCGCCGCAACAACTGCTAAACCAGCAATGTTCATATAGAGACAGCTAGACAAACTGTCCAGCTGATTTTTGCTGCGATGCAAGATAATTTTTCTGTGCTGCAAGGGAACTATTTCGTCAGCACGGATTATTGCTGACCAGAGCTCGAGTTACACTGGCCTGGTCGGCCTCAGGTCGGCATGAGGAGTGGTCCGAACCGCGGCCGCGCGGGCCGAAGGCGTAGCTGCCAACCGTATAACCGTGCCCCTTAATGGACGGGAGCCGCCAGGGCGCGGCCCCCGATCTTGACCCGGCATCGGCGACCTTCTGGAACTGGCTGGCGCCGAGCAAAGCCCCATGAGCCCGCGGGAAGCCGAAAGCCCGCGAGGACACCGCCTTCACCTCAGCGATGGAGCACGGTGCCATCGTCCTCGGCACGCTCGAGCTGAAGGACAGAACCCTCACGCTTCACGTGA
>CAYUTT010000370.1:0-2555 GCA_964447575.1 uncultured Methyloceanibacter sp. | reverse complement strand
GCGCCTCGAGCACAGCGCGGGTGCGGGGGCCCGAGACGCGGATCACAGCCACAGCCGAAGGTCCGGCGCCTGAGGCCGGCGCGACGATGGTGGTGCCCGATCTCATGAGGGCCCATCCTGGACCGGGGAGGCGCGCGAGGCGAGCCGATGGTCGAGCTAGGCGATCCACTTTTCGTGGCGACTCTTCCTGGCTCTCTTGATCCCGTACATGCGAGAGTCGGCGGCCTTGAGCAAAGCCTCGAGGCTGTCTCCGTCGGCAGGATAGAGCGCGGTGCCGACGCTCGCGGAGAGATAGGCGTGTGCGCCCGCCACGACGAACTGCTCCACGAAGGCGCGCTCAATGCCGCGTTTCAACCGCGTGAGCCCCATCGTCGTCGCTCCGACACCGGTGACCACCGCAAACTCATCGCCGCCCACGCGCGCTACGAGCTCCTTGTCCGCCGCCGCGGACAACAGCCGCTGCGCCAAGCTCGCCAAAACCTGATCGCCGGCCGCATGGCCGAAATCATCGTTGATCGCCTTGAAGCCGTCCAGATCGATCAGCGCGACCCCAGTCGTCGAGTCGCCGTCGCGGGCTTGTCCCAGCATATAGCGCGCCTGCGCCTCGAAGAGAGCGCGGTTCGGAAGCTTGGTGAGGTAGTCGTACTGAAGCGCCGTCACGTCAGTGTGCATGATGATAGCACCGATCCCCTCGTCGGTGGCGCGCCCCGGCCGGGCGGAGATTTGATACCAATGATGCCTGTCGTCGAACGGACAGTTGTAGGTGGCGACGAATTGGTCGAGCTCCCGGCCAAGCACGAGGCGGAGGCCGTTGCCGATCTCGCGGCCTTCGGCGCATCCCCGATCGGCCGCGGCCGCGCATTCGGCGAGATAGTTCCAGCGCCGATTGGCGAGCCGCCCCTCGGCCGTCCGATCCCAGGCCTGGTTGGTGAAGACGATGTCGCCTTCCAGGCCGAGCACCGCGATCTGGACCGGCAGAAGGTCGAACGCCTCGTATCCAGCCATGACGCCCAAACCTCAGATTTTCGGGGGAGCTCAATTTCGCACTCCTGGATTGACGGACGCTTAAGTGGATGGCCGCAAGTGGAGCGATTTCTGCCTGCAAGGCGTCCCTTCCCAGGGCCAAGCGCGTTATCCTAGGGCGAAGCCGAAGGACGCAATATGCAGGACAGGCCAAGAAACCAGCTCTCGGGCGAGACCAGCCCCTATCTCCTCCAGCACAAGGACAACCCCGTCCATTGGCGTCCCTGGGGGCCGGAGGCGCTCACCGAGGCCCGGCTGGCGAACAAGCCGATCCTGCTCTCGATCGGCTACGCCGCCTGCCATTGGTGCCACGTCATGGCGCATGAGAGCTTCGAGGACGAGGCGACGGCCGAGGTGATGAACGCGCACTTCGTCAACGTCAAAGTCGACCGCGAAGAGCGCCCGGACGTAGACGCGATCTACATGAACGCGCTGCACCAGCTCGGCGAGCAGGGGGGATGGCCGCTCACCATGTTTCTCACGCCGCAGGGGGAGCCCTTCTGGGGCGGCACCTACTTTCCGAAAGAGGACCGCTACGGCCGGCCGTCCTTCGTCCGCGTGCTGAATACTGTCGCGCATGTCTATCGCCACGAGCCGGACAAGGTCCGCAACAACGCCGAGGCCATCAAGGAACGGCTCAAGCCCCAAGCGCCGCGAGGCGAAGGCGCGCAGCTCAACGACGCAACACTGTCCAATCTCGCGCGGCGCTTCCTCGCGGCCGTCGATCCCGTGCAAGGCGGCATTCGCGGCGCGCCGAAATTCCCGCAGACGCAGTTCTTCGAATTCCTGTGGCGCGCGGGACTCCGCTACGGCCTGCCGAATCCGCGCGAGGCCGTGACGCTGACGCTCACGCAAATCGCGCAAGGCGGCATCTACGATCATCTCGGCGGCGGCTTCGCGCGCTACAGCGTCGACGAGCGCTGGCTCGTGCCGCATTTCGAGAAGATGCTCTACGACAACGCGCTGCTGGTCGACATGCTGACCGAGGCGTGGCGTGAGGAGAAGACGCAGCTCTTCGCCCAGCGCGTCGAGGAGACGATC
The DNA here is from genome assembly GCA_964447575.1 of uncultured Methyloceanibacter sp. Classification (GTDB taxonomy): domain Bacteria; phylum Pseudomonadota; class Alphaproteobacteria; order Rhizobiales; family Methyloligellaceae; genus Methyloceanibacter. Next base: position 491 of record CAYUTT010000370.1, on the reverse strand, counting down.
GGCTGGCTCCTGCGCGAGATGAGAACGGAAGGCGGCGCCTTCGCCGCCTCGCTCGACGCAGACTCGGAAGGCGAGGAGGGCAAGTTCTATGTGTGGTCGCAAGCCGAGATCGAAGATGTCCTCGGTGCGCACGATGCGAAGCTCTTCGCCGAGATCTACGACGTCACGGCGGAGGGCAATTTCGAAGGTCACACCATCCTCAATCGCCTGAACGCCGTCGCGCTGCGCGACGAGCAGACAGAAGCGCGTCTGGCTGCGATGCGCGAAAAGCTTCTCGCGCGGCGTGCGGGGCGCATACGCCCCGGATTCGACGACAAGGTTCTCGCCGACTGGAACGGACTGACGATCGCCGCGCTCGCCAACGCGGCCTCTGCATTCGACAAGCCCGATTGGCTCGCCGCCGCGCAGAGTGGCTTCGATTTCATCCGCACCCGGATGATTCCGGACGGGCGCTTGCGCCACGCTTATCGCGCGGGCCAGGCGAAGGCGCC
>CAYUTT010000369.1:0-2571 GCA_964447575.1 uncultured Methyloceanibacter sp. | reverse complement strand
GAAGCGCATGTCTTCGGCGGGCGTGCCTTCGAGCGCGCCGCCTTCCTTGCCCGGCTGCCAGTGCACGACATCCTCGATCTTCTTGGCGAGCTCGAAGTCCTTGTCGGTGATGCCTTTGGCCGCGTGGTTCATCAAGCGCACCTCGACCCAGGCATAAGACGCGGTGATGTCCGGGTGGTGCCAGGCGGCCTCTGAGAGATGACCGACGGCATTGATGACCATCAGCGTGCCTTTCCAGCTGTTGGTCTTGTATTTGCGGCGGATCCAGCCGCCCTCGAGATACCAGTGAGGCAGCTCCTTCTTGAGCCGCTCCTCGACCTCGGCATCGCTATAAGTGCGCTCTTTCGTTGCCATCGCTCTCGTCTTTTGAAAGAGTGAACCGCAATTTCCGCTACTGCTTAGAGCATATCGGGGCACCCCGGACCAATCAATGGGAGGCCTTCGAAACATCACGTTCTCAGTTCAAATCATCAGCGCGATCCGTTTTGGCCGAGTCTCCCATCCAGCACACCTCCCCCACCGTTGCCGTCACCACGACGGCTAGGCTCCATTTCGGTTTTCTCGATCCGGGCGGGCGAAGCACCCAGCCCTTCGGCAGCTTCGGGCTTTCGCTCGACCAGCCTCAGACGCGGCTCACGCTCCAGCGCGCCGAGAGTTCCGAGGCGGCGGGACCCGAGGCCGAGCGTGCCGCGCGCTATCTCAAGGCCATCGCCGAGGAATGTGGCGTCGGCCACGCCTACTGCCTCGCGGTGCAGGAGGCGATTCCCTCTCATGCGGGTCTCGGGTCCGGGACGCAACTCGCGCTGGCGGTGGGTTCGGCCTTCGCGGCCGCGGAGGGCCTTTCCCTGACCCCGTTGGATATCGCGGCCCGGCTCGGGCGCGGGGCCCGCTCCGGCATCGGCATCGCCACCTTCGAGGCGGGCGGCGCCGTGCTCGACAGGGGGCCGCGCGATGGGAAACTGCCGGAGCTGGTCGCGCGGGTGCCTTTCCCCGAAGACTGGCGCGCGCTCCTGATCTTCGATCCGAACGCCAAGGGGCTCGACGGTGCGAGCGAAGCGGCGGCCTTCGAATTGCTGCCCCCCTTCCCGGAAGCCGAGCGGGAGGATCTCGAGACACGCATCGTGGAGGGGGCGCTGCCCGCGCTCGAAACGCACGACTTCGAGACGTTCTGCGCCGAGGTGGGCCATCTCCAGGACCGCATGGGGGTCTATTTCGCACCGCTGCAGGGCGGGCCTTATACGAGCCCTCGCGTCGCCGAGGTCTTGCATTGGCTCCGCAACCAAGGCGTCAGGGGGCTCGGCCAGAGCTCGTGGGGGCCGACCGGCTTCGCCTTCGCCCCCTCCGAGGCAGAAGGCCGCGCGCTGCTCGACGCTTGCCGGGCACGCGACAATGCCGAAGACCTCCGCTTCGCCCTCGCAAAGGGACGCAACCAAGGCGCGGAAATCAGGACGGCCTGAGCGAAGGAATCGGTAAGTTTGGTGCAATTGCGCCCCTTTGCCGCTTCGCCCGGTATGCTAAAGCGAGGCAAGCATACGTATGCGACTCAAAGAAGCTGGGAGATAAGCGATGGCCCTGCCACGCATTCTGCACATGATCACGCCGCTCAAGCATATGAGCCCGTTCGACGTAAACATGGCGCTCGATGCCGGCTACGACGATGCCATTCCCTACACCAACGTGACCACCGAGGACGTGTACGGGCTGGTGCAGGACGCGATCTTCTCGCGGAGCCCGGACGGCATCAAGCGGACCGGCATGTTCATCGGCGGAAAACGCGCCATCGAAGCGCTCGACATGATGGACCGGGCCAAGAAGGCCATGGTGCCGCCTTTCGAGATCTCGGTGTTCGCGGACCCGGCCGGTTCCTTCACCACGGCCGCCGCGATGGTCGCTTGCGCCAAGAAGGCGCTGAAGGAGAAGTTCAAGACCGGTCTCACAGGAAAGCGCGTCGTTGTATTCGGCGGTACGGGCGTGGTGGCGTTCGCTTCCGCCGTGATCGCGGCCAGCGACGGCGCCAAGGCCACGCTGGTCGGCTATGACGGCCCTGAACGCGTACGCCGGCTGACGATGGAAGCCAATGCGCGATTCGAGGTGGATCTCGGCTTCGCCGACGGCACGACAGAAGACCAAAAGACCGCGCTGGCGCAGAACGCCGACATCATCTTCACGGCCGGTCCGGCAGGACGCCAGCTTTTGAGCCTCGCCCAGATCAAGCCTGCCAAGGATCTCAGAGTGGTCGCCGACGTGAACGCCGTCCCGCCGCTTGGCGTGGAAGGCATCGGCATCAAGGACAACGGCACGCCGATCGAAGGCACGAGCGCCGTCGGCATCGGCGCGCTCGCCATCGGCGACGTGAAGTACAAGACCGAGACGGGCCTCTTCAAGCAGATGATCGAGGCCGAGAAGCCGGTCTATCTCGATTTCCGTGCCGCCTACAGACTCGCCCAAGACCTCGTCTCCTAGAGGCGCGCTGCTGATCGCGGCGATCTCAGGCCGCGCGCTCGCGCGCGCTGCGGTGGATGCGGGCTATGTGCCGCTGGTCGCCGATTTCTTCGCCGACGCCGACACGCA
>CAYUTT010000368.1:0-2590 GCA_964447575.1 uncultured Methyloceanibacter sp. | reverse complement strand
TACATTTCCCTACACGACGCTCTTCCGTTAAAGAGATCTTGTTGGCGGGAGTCTGAAACATGAATGATTTTCTTTCGCTTAAAGACCTGACGCCGGAAATCTGGAATCGGCTGCTGCAGGTGAGCGCCCAGGTCAAACAGCATCCGGCCGACTTTCGCCAGTTGCTTTTGGGCAAGAGCCTGGTTCTGCTCTTTGAAAAGCCCTCTTTGCGGACCCGCCTGACCTTTGAGCTGGGGATGAAGCAGTTGGGAGGCGATGCCGTCTATCTGGATTACCAGGAGTCGAGACTCAGCGGGCGCGAATCGCTCAACGACGTGGCGCGCAACCTGGAACGCTGGTTCAACGGGATCGTGGCCCGGACCTTCGCCCACGAGACGGTGGTGCTGCTAGCCGAGATGGCCTCGATTCCCGTGATCAACGCGCTCACCGATGCGGAGCACCCCTGCCAGGCCCTGGCCGATTTGTTCACCTTGAAGGAGAAATGGGGGGACCTGTCGGGCCGGACCCTGGCATTCGTGGGAGACGGCAACAATGTTTGCGCCTCCTTGATCCATGCTGCGGCACTGTCGGGAATGTCCTTTGTCGCCGTCACTCCCGCTTCTCACCGGCCCTATCCGGAAGCTTTCGCCGACTTCAAGAAGCTGGCGGTTGCACCCAAGAGCAGCTGCCGTTGGAGTGATTCGCTGGAGGCCCTTCAGGGGGTCGATGCGGTTTACACCGATACCTGGGTCAGCATGGGACAGGAAGAGGAGACGCAGGAGCGGCTGGCCGTTTTTGGCCGCTATCAGATCACCCCTGAAATCATGGAAACGACCGGCAAACGCTCCTTCTTCATGCACTGCCTTCCGGCTCACCGCAATCTCGAGGTGACGGACGCGGTTATCGACTCTGAAGCGTCGTTGGTCTACGAACAGGCCGAGAACCGGCTTCACGTGCAAAAGTCTCTGCTGCTCAGCCTTTTGGCCCCCAAAGAGCTGGGGCGCTATCTTCAGCTCGACAAGTGGGCCGCTTGGCGATGACAGCCGGGTTGAATTGACAGTTTTCCAGGGCTATGGTAGCTTGCGCACTTCGGAAAAGCTGCCAGGATCGAAACGGAGAGTTCAGGGAGGGAGCTTGAGGCTTGCTGAGGAGGAGTTCAATGTCTAGCGGGTACTTGTTTACATCGGAGTCGGTGACGGAAGGTCATCCCGACAAGATTGCCGATCAGATTTCTGATGCAGTCTTGGACACGATCTTGGAGCAGGATCCTTACGGCCGAGTGGCGTGCGAGACGCTCGTGACCACCGGCTTGATCGTGGTTGCCGGTGAGATCACCACGCACGCGTTAGTGGATTTTCCGGCGGTGGCACGCGAAACCATGCGGAGTGTGGGCTATACTCGGGCCAAGTATGGTTTCGACTGCGAAACCTGCGGCGTGATCGTTTCCGTCGACAAGCAGTCTCCCGACATCGCCCGAGGGGTGGACGTCGGGGGCGCCGGCGACCAGGGGCTGATGTTCGGCTACGCCTGCACGGAAACCCCTCAGCTGATGCCTTTGCCGATCCTGCTGGCTCACCGTCTGGTCCACAAGCTGGCCCAGTGCCGCAAAGACCGGACTATCGAGTGGCTGCGCCCGGACGGCAAATCCCAAGTCACGGTACGCTATGCAGACGGTCGCCCGGTGGCCATCGACACCGTGGTGATTTCGACTCAACACAGTCCCGACGTGAGCAACGACGAAATCCGGCGGCGGATTCGCGAGGAGGTCATCGAGACGGTCGTGCCTGCGGAAATGATGGATTCCTCGACCCGCTTTCATATTAACCCCACCGGCCGTTTCGTGGTCGGGGGTCCAAAGGGCGACTGCGGCTTGACCGGACGCAAGATCATTGTCGATACCTACGGCGGTATGGGCCGGCATGGAGGGGGGGCCTTCTCGGGAAAGGATCCTTCCAAGGTCGACCGTTCCGCTTGTTACGTCGCCCGTTACATCGCCAAAAACTGCGTGGCCGCCGGGCTGGCTGACCGCATCGAGGTGCAACTCGCCTATGCCATCGGTGTGGCCGATCCTGTCTCCATCCACGTGACCACCTACGGAACCGGACGGGTCAGCGACGAATTGATATGCGAGCTGATTCGACACCACTTCAAGCTGACCCCCCTGGCCATAATCGAGACGCTCAAACTGCGCCGGCCGATTTTCCGGCGAACCGCCGCTTATGGCCACTTCGGTCGCGAGGAGGAAGGATTTACCTGGGAGCTGACCGACAATGCCGTGGTTCTGCGCAGCCAGATCGGAAGAGCACACGTCTGACCTCCCGTCAGACGTGTGCTCTTCCGATCTGCGGTCGAGACGCACATGAGCCGCGTGGCAGACGCGCTCGGGGTCGATCCGATCGAGATCCGGCTCAAGAACGCGAACCGCATCGGCGACACCTCGCCGAACGGGATCGTCTACACGGATCCGTCGACCGTCTCCACGATCCAGACGATCGCGGAGGCGATCGGCCACGAGCTCCCGGCTTCGTACCGGACGATGACGAACGGGCCCCGCTCCGGCGAGTGGCTCCCCGAGCACCTCGTCGCGCAGACCGCGAACCCGGAGGACCAC
>CAYUTT010000367.1:0-2592 GCA_964447575.1 uncultured Methyloceanibacter sp. | reverse complement strand
TGGGCGCCGAAGTTGCTCGACGCTGTCAGCGCATCGAAAAAGGACTCCGAGAGATTTGTCGTCGCGGTTTCCAGCGCCTTTGGTCTGATCGCGTCCGCAATGCAGCCGGCGGGAGCGCCCACGAGTTCCACCTTCGCGCCTTCGGGAAACGACAGGTCCACAAAGAAGGTCGGATCGTACACTTCCAGCGAGAAGCCGGCGACCGGCGCGCTCGCTTGCAGCGGCAAGGTGAAGTGCAGGGTCAGCACATTGTCCTTGTCGGACTCCAGCCAATAGTCGACGGGCTTCGCAAACACGATGTCCTTGCCGCCGCTCTTGCCGACGCTGAAATAATTGAATTCCTCGAGCGAAGTGACGTTCACCTCGGCGAGTTCCTTCAGTTCCTCGCGCGAGAGTTTTCCGTCACCGTCCTTGTCGAGGCCCTGGGTCGCATAGACCGAGAACATCTCGTCGAAGGTCCATGCGTGGCGCACGGCGGTAATCTTGCCGTCCGGGGCGAAGACGAGGTCGCTCTTCAACGTGACCCAGACATGCGGATGCGCGTTCGCGGCCGTCGCGAACATCAGCGCAAAGGCGCCCATGGCGCCGAACAGGAGTTTCGCTCTGAGCTTCATGGCGATCCGATCTCCCACACCCGCGTCAGGCCACCGGAATAAGGCGGCAACGCGGCAGGCTTACTGGAGCACGATTACCGGCGCGCCGATATGCACCCGGTCGAACAGGTCGATGGCGTCCACATTATGCATGCGGAAACAGCCGCTCGATGCGGCGGAACCGACCGAATGCGGCGCGTTTGTTCCATGGATGCGATATTCCCCCCAGCCAAGATAAAGGGCCCTCGGCCCGAGCGGGTTGCGCGGTCCCGGCCCGACCGCCTTGGGCAACCGCGGATTCTCCCGCCGCATGCGCGCCGTCGGCCGCCAGGTCGGGTTGACCTGTTTGGAGCTAACCCATAATTCGCCGGTCCACTGGAAGCGGGGCTCGCCGACCGCCACCGGGTAACGCAGCGCCTCGCCGTCGCCGAGCACATAATAGAGATGCTTCTCGGAGGTCCGCACCACAATCGTACCGCGCTCATAATCGCCGTCGAAATCGACGATTTCGACATTCGAATTGGGTTTTGCCGGCGGCTGCAGCCGCGCCGACGCCGGATCAGGCAAAACGCTCACCAGAAGCAAAACGGCGGCAATTGAAACGAGTGCTGCCTTCATTCGAGCCCCCCGGCCCTCACGCCTAAGTTCCATGGCCCGGAACTTTGGGCAAGTCTCGGAAATTGACGATCCCGTGAATCGCCGCAGGCAGCCTCGATCCTAGTCTTGGGCCCTGAACGGAGGATGAAAGTCGCGCTTATACGCCGGTGGCCCCGCCGTCGCTGCGCGGATCGTGAGCGCCCTCGATTGTACCGTCCGGGTGCAGCACCACGGCCCCGGCATGGCCCATCAATTCGATGTGAGCCTCCGGCAGCACCTGAACGTCGTGGCCTGCGCTCTTGAGGCGCTCCACCGTTTCGTCGCTGAAGCGCGACTCAAGCCGCAGATTGGTGATGTTGGACCCCCAGGTCTTGCCGAGGATCCAGCGCGGACGGTCGAGCGCCTCGCCGAGCGGCACATGATGGTCGACATAGCGGGTGAAGAACGCGGCCTGGGTCTGCGGCTGGCCCTCACCGCCCATGGTCCCATAGGACAGGAACCGGCCGTCCTTCAGGTCCGCCATCGCCACGCTCAGCGTATGCGGTGGCTTGCGCCCGGGCTCGACAGCGTTCAACGCCCCCGGCTCCAGCGAGAAGGCGCAGCCCCGGTTCTGCATAATGATGCCGGTGCGCGGCAGCACGCAGCCCGAGCCGAACTCGAAATAGAGCGACTGGATATAGGAGACGACGAGCCCCGAACTGTCGGCCGCGCCCAGCCAGATCGTATCGCCCGGCCCCGCCTTTCGCGGCCAGGGCGCGGCGCGCGCCGGATCGATTGCCTTCGCCTCGCGATCGAGCGCGGCGTCGGTCAGAAAGTCGGCCGGATCCTGCTGCAGCCGGTCGAAATCGGTCAGCACACTGTCGCGCAGGACGAAAGCGCGCTTCGACGCCTCGACGAGGCCGTGCAGATACTCAAAGCTTTCGGCCTTCGCGGCGCCGAGCCGCTCGAAGATGCCGAGGATGACCAGCGCGACGAGCCCCGGCGTCGGCGGCGGCGAGTTATAGAGCGTGCCGCTCCTGAGCTTGAGCGAAAGCGGCTCGCGCCGCACGGCGCGATACGCCTCAAGGTCCTCACGCGCGATCGGGCTGCCGATCCGCTCCAGGTCAGCGGCGATCTCCCGCCCGACATCGCCACGATAGAAATCGTCGAGCCCGGCGCGCGCAAGCTGCTCGAAGGTCTCGGCAAGCTTGCCCGCCGGCAAGGACTCGCCGAGCTTCGGCGGCTTTCCGCCCGGCAGAAACGTCTCCGCGAAGCCCGGCGCGTCGATCGCCGCTCCGCGCTCGGTGGTGAAGCGCCAGGCGAGCGACTTCGACACCGGATAGCCCTTCCGCGCAAGCGCCACCGCCGGTTCCAGCAGCCGCTCGACCGGCACGCGTCCGCCATTCGCCTTCGCGGCTTCGAG
>CAYUTT010000366.1:0-2592 GCA_964447575.1 uncultured Methyloceanibacter sp. | reverse complement strand
CCTATTCGCGGCGGAAGGCGTACCAGCCGGCAAGCCCCATCATCATCGCGAGCATGACGCCCAACAGGCCGTAGAGGAACGGTTGCTGGAACGCGAGGGTGTGGATCGCCGCCTCGATGCCTGCCTTCGACACGCCGAGCGACCCGAGACTCTTGCTCGCCACGGCCCCCTCGCGGAACAGGTATACGTCGACCGTGTATCGGCCCGTTGGCACGTTGACCGGCAGAGCGACGGTGCCCCTGAACAGGCTTCGGCCGATGAACTTCACCCCGTCATCGTGCGCTTGGAAGAGACTCCGCCTCGTCATCAGCCTGATCATGGCGGAGCGATAGACCTGCTCCTCGGGATCGCCCTGTGTGTAGCGTCCAAAATCGAGATCGGAGAGACCGATGCCGAGCTTCTTCAGCGTCTCGTCGGAGGCGATCGCCCGGAGCGGCCGCGTCGAAAGCACGGCATAGAACCCGGGCACGTGGCCGAAGGTCTTTCCGGTACCGTTGACCCAGATGCCTGCGACCCGCTGCTTCTTCCGCACCACGATCGGCTCGCTCGGCCCGCGCACCACGGCGATCACGTCGTAGGCGCCTTCGCTTGGTGTGCGCGTGTCGCTGAAGTCGATGCTGCCGAAGATGAGAATCTCGATGCCGGTGAAGTTCGACTGGATAGCGATCTCGCGCGTGGAAATGTCGGAGTGCACCGTCTCCTGGCTGACCGGCTTCACGTCCGGAGCCGGCGGCGCTGTCTGTGCGAGCGCAGGTGCGCCTGTCAATGCAAGCGACAGGAGGGCAGCGAGAGGAAGAAGTGCGGTTTGCATCACGACCCCATCAACGGAACGATGCTGTAGAGCTCGGACGGCCGCACCACGAGGTCGTATAGCAGCCGCAACGCGACGGCGAGCACCATCAGCGACAGCAGGAGGCGCAGCTGCTCGCCGCGCAGCTTCTGCCCCGTCCGCACGCCGAACTGTCCTCCGATCACGCCGCCGATGACCAGCAGGAAGGCGAGCAGGATGTCGAGCGTGTGATTGAGCGTCGCGTGCAAGAGCGTGACGATGGCGGTAACGAAGATGATCTGGAAGATCGAGGTGCCGATGACAATGTTGGTCGGCATGCGCAGCAGATAGATCATTGCCGGCACCATGATGAAGCCGCCGCCGACCCCGAGGAACGAGGCGAGCAGCCCGACCAGGGCGCCGATCACGAGCGGGGGGATGGTGCTGATATAAAGACGCGAGTGCGGGAATCGCATCTTCAATGGGAGGCCGTGAATCCAGTTGTGCTGGCCCGATCGGCGCGCCGAGACGGCCTTGCCCGCGTTCTGACGCCTGACCGCCCGAAGGCTCTCCCAGAGCATCAGCGCGCCGATTGCTCCGAGAAAGGCCACATAGGTCAGCGAGATCATGAGGCCGGCTTGCCCCGCCTGGCGCAGGAGCCTGAGGAGGAGCACCCCGGCGACCGCGCCCACCACGCCGCCGGCGATCAGCACGAAGCCCATGCGCACATCGACATTCCCGCGCCGCCATTGGGCGAGCGTGCCCGAGACCGATGTGCCGACGATCTGGTTTGCGCCGGTGGCGACCGCGATTGCGGGCGGGATGCCTGACAGCATGAGGAGGGGAGTGAGCAGGAACCCGCCGCCGACACCGAACATGCCCGACAGAAACCCGACCGCCGCGCCAAGTCCCAGCATCACCAGAAGGTTCACTGAGATTTCGGCAATGGGCAGATAAATCTGAAACATCGGCCAGGGCGTGGGAAGGGCGTGCGCTTGGCAACCTGTTCGCCGCGCGCGGGCGTGTCAACAGAAGACGGACGTCAGAGTTGAGAAATCAGAAGAGGGAGGCTCCTTTAAGGCCTCCCTCCCGGGTTCTCGTCCAACTTCGGATTTCCGACGTCTGATTTCCGCTCAGCTCGCCAGGCGCTCGAGCTGTGTAACGAGCGGTACGGAAACCTCGCCGGTCGCTTCGAGGCCGTTCCGCTCCTGGAACGCCTTGATGGCGCTCCGTGTGCGGCTGCCGGCCAGGCCGTCCGGCGGGCCGACGTCGTAGCCCAGACTGTTGAGGAGCGTCTGGGCGCGGCTTACCAGCGAGCTGTTCTCGTTGGTCACGGTCTTGGTGGTCCAGGCGGGGTTCTCGGCCACTTCGTTGGCTGCGGCGATGGCCTCCTTGGCCGTCCAGGCCTTTGCGGCGGCTTCGGCCTCGGCCAGCGTCTCGGGCGCGAGCTGCACCCGGATCATTTCGCGCCGCTTGAGGGCTTCCGTATCGCCATGGGCCGCCGCTAGCGCGAACCATTTATACGCTTCGCTCAGATTCTTCGTCATCCCGAGCCCATGCTCGGCCAGGATGCCGAGATTGAACTGGCTGTCGGAGAGGCCGCGGGCGGCGGCTTCGCCGTACCATTTGGCGGCAAGAACGTAATCGGGCGTGGACCCGTCGCGGCCGCTGGCGCTGACCGCGAGGTTGTGCATCGCCTTGATGTTGCCCCCCTCGGCCGCTGCTTCATACCACTGCCGCGCCTGATCGCGGTTCTGCTCGACGCCGACACCCCGCTCGTACATGGCGGCGAGGCGGTACTGGGCGGGCGCGAGTCCTGCGCG
>CAYUTT010000365.1:0-2607 GCA_964447575.1 uncultured Methyloceanibacter sp. | reverse complement strand
CGGCCTTCGCTCAAGGCCTTCCGCTCGTAGCGGGTTTCGGGCCAATCGGCCGGGCGGTCCGGCCAATCGGTCGCCTCTCCCGCAAGCGGCTGGAAGGTGCCGCTTTCGTTGATCGCATGCAGCACCTCGCTCGCATAGTCCACGTCGTCGCTGGCAAAGCGTAGCTCCCCGCCCGGCTGCAGGACACGGGCGACGGACGCAACGAACTCAGGCGTCACCAGCCGCCGCTTCATTTGCCGCTTCTTGGGCCACGGATCGGGAAACAGGATGAAGGCGCGCGCGATGGACGCCTTGGGCAACCAGGCGAGGACGTCCCGCGCATCCCCGTCATGGACCAGAACGGTCCGCAGCCCGCGGTCCTCGATTCCGCCAAGCAGCGCCGCGACACCGTTGAGGAACGGCTCGCAGCCGATGAAGCCGGTATTGGGGTTCCGCTCCGCCTGCCACAAAAGGTGCTCGCCCGAGCCGAAGCCGATCTCGAGCCACACCGCTTCGGCCGGCACCGGGAACAGTCTGCGCACGTCCTGCGGCGCCTTCCTGGTGAGGTCGGGGCGCAAAGCGGGCAGCAGCTCGGCGACGAGCCGCGCTTTGCGGGGGCTCAAGGGCTTGCCCTTGCGCCGTCCATAGGACCTGAGCGGCCGAGCGTCAGTCATTGCCGGCCAGGGTCGTCAACCAACATTCCGTCGTCATGCCCGGCCTTGCCTGCCTTCGCCGAAGCGAAGCCTTACCTAGCATGTACAAGCGAAAAGTAGGCGCCTCGGCTTCGCGCCGGGCCTTCGCCCCACAAGCCCGGCCAGGACGTCCTTGCAATATTGAAGGCTAGCTAAGCTCGTCGCGGATCGGCTCGACCAGATCGAGGCGCTCCCACGAGAAGCCGCCGTCATTGTCGGGCTGCCGGCCGAAATGGCCGTAGGCCGCGGTGCGCTCGTAAATCGGGCGGCTCAAGCCCAGATGCTCGCGGATGCCGCGCGGGCTCAAATCCATCACCTTGCGCAGCGCGTCTTCCAGGTCCGCCTCGTCGACCTTGCCGGTGCCGTGCAGATCGGCATAGAGCGACAGAGGCTGCGAGACGCCGATCGCGTAGGAAACCTGTAGCGTGCATTTGTCGGCAATCCCCGCCGCGACCACGTTCTTGGCGAGGTAGCGCGCGGCGTATGCCGCCGAACGGTCGACCTTCGTCGGGTCCTTCCCCGAGAAGGCGCCGCCGCCGTGCGGCGCCGCACCACCGTAGGTATCGACGATGATCTTGCGTCCAGTGAGGCCGGCGTCGCCGTCGGGGCCGCCGATGACGAAACGTCCTGTCGGATTGACATAGAGCTTCGTGCTGCCGTTGACCCAGCCCTTGGGCATCACCTCGTCGACGAAGCTCGCCACGATCTCCTTCACGCGCTCGGGGCTTACGTCCTCGCCGTGCTGGGTGGAGACTACGACGGAGTCGGCGCGCACCGGCTGTCCGTTCTCGTAGACGAGCGTCACCTGGCTCTTGGAGTCGGGACCGAGCTCCGGCGTACGGCCCGAATGCCGCGCCTTCGCCATCTCGTGCAGAATGCGGTGGGCGTAGAAGATGGGCGCCGGCATGAGCGGCTCGGTCTCGCGGCAGGCATAGCCGAACATGATGCCCTGGTCGCCGGCGCCCTCGTCCTTGGCGCTCTCGGCATCGGCATCCACGCCGCGTGCAATATCGATCGATTGCTCGTGCAGGTAGTTCTGGAACTCGGCCTTCTTCCAGTGAAAGCCGTCCTGCTCATAGCCGATCTCGCGCACGGCGCGCCGTGCCGCGTCCTCGATCATCTCCTCGGTCACGCTATCCGGCCCGCGTACCTCGCCCGCAAGAACGATGCGGTTCGTGGTGACGAGCGTCTCGCAAGCAACGCGAGACAAGGGATCGGCCCCCAGGTAGAGATCGACGACAGCATCGGAGATGCGGTCGCAGACCTTGTCTGGGTGACCCTCCGAGACAGACTCACTGGTGAAGAGGTAATTTCCTCGGGACACTGCGCACTCCCCCGCTTGCAATGAAAAGGAGTTGGCCGGGCGGCCAAAGATTGGGCCCGGTTCTGACAGGTCGCCGGGTCGGAGGTCAAGCCCCCGGCATATCGAGCCTTGGAAACTAGGACGTTCGCTCGCTCGAGCTCAACGCCCGGACCAAGTCCACGACACTCTTGCGCACTTTCGCATCGCCGATCTTGACGAAGGCGCGGTTGAGCTCGAGTCCTTCGCGGCTATTGAGGAATTCGAGAATGAAGGCCTCGGAATCCCCTTCGGCCATTCCCGGGGCCTTGGTTCCGTCGCCGGCGTAGGGCGCTTCCTCGAAGAAGAACTGCACCGGCACGTCGAGAATCTTGGAGATCTGGAACAGCCGGCTCGCGCCGATGCGATTGACGCCCTTTTCGTATTTCTGAACCTGCTGGAACGTCAGGCCCATGCTCTCGCCGAGACGCTCTTGGCTCATGCCGAGCAGCATCCTGCGCAACCGCACGCGGCTTCCCACGTGTGCGTCAACGGGGTTCGGCTTCTTACCTGCCATTCACAAAGGTCCCTTCGCCGCCTAAAAATAAAGCTTAGTCAGAGTCTTGGTGGGATCTCCCCTTCCCGCGGAGGTTCTTA
>CAYUTT010000364.1:0-2614 GCA_964447575.1 uncultured Methyloceanibacter sp. | reverse complement strand
GCGTCGGAGCCGGAGAATGGGCCGGTCAGCGCGAAGCAGGGAATCTCCTCGCCGCGCGCGAGCCGCGGCAGGTAATGCGCCTTCTGAGTCTCGGTGCCGTATTTCTCGATCAGTTCGCCCGGCCCGAGCGAATTCGGCACCATGACGATGGTGACGCCGTCAGGGCTCTTCGACGAGATCTTGCCGAGCACGAGCGATTGCGCCTGAGCGGAGAAGCCCAAGCCACCATGCGCTTTCGAGATGAGCATGCCGAGGAAGCCGTTGTCGCTGACGAACTGCCAGATGTCATCGGGGATGTCGTGCAGCTCATGCCGGATGCGCCAATCGTCGAGGCGCTTGCAGAGTTCGGCCGTCGGCCCATCGAGGAAAGCGCGCTCCTCCTCCGTCAGTGTGATCGGCGGAACACGGCGAAGCTTGGCGAAGTCCGGCGTGCCTGAGAAAAGCTCCGCGTCCCAACCGATCGTGCCGGCTTCGAGCGCCTCGCGCTCGGTCTCGGAGATGGGCGGCATTGCGCTCTTCAAGGCGCGGTAGGCGGGAAGCGTGAGGTATTGGCGTTTGAGCTCGGGCATGCTGCCGGCGAACAGAAGCCCGGCGACGAGCCAGCCCAGGAACGTCCAGAGCGGGAAGCCGAGCCAAATCTGCAGGCTCACGGTGAAGACCGCGACGGCGATCGCCCAGGCTCGAAGCGAAGCGCGGTTCATCGCCAGCGCGAAGAACGCGGCAATGGACAGAAGCGCAAAGATCAACTCAGCCACGGGCGGTCTCCAACCTCGCCTTGGCCCCTTTCTCGTCCCCAATACCGCTGTCCCGGAGCGGGCCTTCGTCCTGCGCAACACGCGCAAGACACGGCTTTTCGCCCTCTATGGTCCCGATGGGCCATGGACTCAAGCGTCTTCTCCGGGTTTCCGCGCTCAACCGCCGCGCGCTGCAGGGGGTCCGAATCACCAGGCTAGCCGATCCTAGGCGGGAAGCCTATCGAGCCGCTTAACAGGGAATTCCGACGTTTCCTTGTATCACCGGAGCGAATTCGCTAAGCAGGGCTCGGCAAGGTCTGGCCCAATGAAGCTGGGGAACAAGGATGTCAGAGGAGCCGGAACGCCCGCAGCTCAACCCGTATCAGGTTCAGCTCGAGGCCGGAAAGCGTTACGCATGGTGTCGCTGCGGACGCAGTCAGAAGCAGCCCTTTTGCGATGGTTCGCACAGCGGCACGGGAATCGAGCCCTTGATGTTCACCGCAGAGCGCACCGAGTTGGCGCTGCTGTGCGGCTGCAAGGACACGGGCGATCCTCCTTATTGCGACGGCTCGCACCTCCTGCTCTGAATTTGGGTCGTCGAGATCGGCGGGATAGGAAAAGGGCATCGAGTCCGAAGGCGACGCGGCGCCCCGCCGCGGCGTAGGGACAGGACGCAGGGCTTGCTATTGCTTCTTGGCGGCGCGCTCCTCGGCCTTGAATTGCGCCTCAAGTTCCTCCTCGAACTTCACCAGATCTTCGGGCAGCGGCATGCCATAGGCACGCATCTCGTTGAGCCGCTCGCGAATCTGCAGGTAAAGCTCGTGCCGGTCCTCGGGCTGGTTCTCCATCTGATTGATGAGAAGCGCCAATTCGGCCTTGAGATCTTCGAATGCCATGGTGCGACTGCCTCCTTGTGACCGGCGGCGGATCGGACCATAAACGGCCCGACGCGGCAAGGGCCTCACGCCCCCGGATTGCAGCGGCCTCATTTCCCTTGCATAGTCGGGCGGGGCCGAGGCGCTTGGAGGGAAAGCGGCAATGGAAAAACTGACGTTCAACAAGGTGGTCGGCTTCGTGCTCGCCGCGGCCTTCGGCATCGCCGTCGGCATCTCCATGTGGGCTTTGATGATCGGCGACTACATGAACACAGTCATGACCGCGCAGACCCAGCACACGGTCAGGATCGTGGGCTTCGCGGGCCTGCTCGCCGCACTGGTGACCTGGTGGTGTCAGCGCTTCGCCGCCAAGCGCGGGTTCCTCGTCCGCTTCGTCTTCGCGCTGTTCATTTTCGTGGTCGCGTTCTGCAGCTTCGGCGGCCTGCTCCGCTTCGTCTACATCCACGCCATCTACCCGAGCCAGCAGGATTGGTCGCTGACGGGCATGTACCTCGCCTCGATCAACGACTTCTACACCTTCCTGCTCGACATGCTGATCCCGCCCCGGCCGGCCTATGCGGCCTTGGCGGTGGCCGCTGCCGCCTATGTGGCGATCTTTGGCCCGCGCGAGCCGAAGACTGTTGAAATCTGAGTCCGGTTAGGCTTACCGGGCAGGTGCCGTTTGAGCGGGCCCGCGCGCTCTGCTAGACCATCCCACACGCTCCGCGTTTCTCCGGGAAAGGCCTGAACGACCAGCATGATCCCCCGCTACAGCCGCTCCGAGATGACCCGCATCTGGGAGCCGGAAACCAAATTCCGCATCTGGCTCAAGATCGAAGTCCACGCCGCCGAGGCCATGGCGGAGCTGGGGCTCATTCCCAAGGAAGCCGCAGCGACCGCGAAGAAGCGCGGCGGCTTCGACATCGAGCGCATCGACGCCATCGAGCGGGAAGTGAAACACGACGTCATCGCCTTTCTGACCTCCGTCGCCGAGCATGTCGGCCC
>CAYUTT010000363.1:0-2615 GCA_964447575.1 uncultured Methyloceanibacter sp. | reverse complement strand
ACACAACCAGTTGCCGAAAGTGATCCACGGGGTAAAGTTCATCGACGGTGTCGAATTCGGGAAACGCAAAGACGATATCGATCACGATCTGGCGTTCGGCAACCGTATCGGGGGTTTCATTCCGACCAAAATGGATGTCGGCACGCGTAAGCGTCCGCTCGTCGCGAGTCAGGCCGAACAGCCGGCGCAGCGCTTCAATGAAAGCGCTCTTGCCAACTCCATTGGCGCCAATCAGGGCCGTCACTTCCGGACCCAACCGAACAGTCGTCGGCTCTGGGCCAAAAGAGCGAAAGTTTTGGAGCGTAACGGACTCGATATGCACAGCGGAAGAATAGCCGGTTGCTGAAAGGCGGTATTACTACCAGGACGCGTCCTGGTTGCCCAGCGCTGATGCAAGAGGGAAACTGGCTTCCGGGCGAGCCGACTAACCCGCCTCTTGCTCCGCCGTCGCCCCGTCGAACATCAGCCCGTCCGCGCCGCCCGTGATCTTCACCCTCGCGCCCTCATGCATCCCTCCGCTGCAGGATCATATCGGCCGGCAGAGGCTCCGCCAATCAGGCCTTGCCGGCGGGAGTGCTTGCCGCCGGCCCTTCGATCCATCAGAAAGGCCCGTGGAGCCCCTGTCCTCGGCTTTGCGGTCGAGGCAGATCTTCGGAGACTCACAAGGCGCTGGCGGCGGCGTTGAGAGCCATTGGAATAGGGCGCGGTGCGTTCTGATCGACGAACCAGCGGAGGGCGTTTTCCCTGGGAGCACCTGACGCAGCGGGAGCTGCTGTCCGTCAGGCTGTGCGACCTTGGCGTCACCATCGAGGGAACCTGGCTCGAGGAACGCATCGAGCGGGTGCTGGACGAGCTCGACCAGCGGAACTTGCGCTTCAACCCGCATTTCTGGCTTTCCGACGAGTGGTTCTCGCCCTCGGGCGTGCCCGGCGTGGCGCTGCCGTTTTACCTCGCCCACCCCAAGCTCATGCGGCTCGAGCGCTCGCAGATGCTCGAAGCGGAGGGGGGAACACCCGACTCCTGCCTGCGGCTCCTGCGGCACGAGCTGGGCCACGCCATCCAGCACGCCTTCAACTTCCAGCGCCGCCGCGCCTGGCAGCGCGCATTCGGCAGAGCGAGCACGCCCTACCCGACGGCCTACCGGCCCAATCCCGCGAGCCGCCGCTATGTGCAGAATTTGCCTGCCTGGTATGCCCAGAGCCACCCGGAAGAGGATTTCGCCGAGACTTTCGCGGTCTGGCTGCGGCCGCGCTACAATTGGCGCCGGCGCTACCGCGGCTGGCCGGCGCTGCGCAAGCTCGAGTATGTCGACACCCTTATGGCCGAGCTCGCCGGACAACGCCCACGCGTGCGCAGCCGCGCCAAGCCTTTCTCCCTGTCCCGCAACCGGATGACGCTTGGCGACTACTACAGGCGCAAGCGGGCGCACTACGCGGTGGGCTACTCGGACGCCTACGATCGCGATCTCATGCGCCTATTCCGGGAGGCCAAAGGCACACGCGATAAGCGCGAGACGGCGGCGGCGTTCTTGCGGCGGCACCGCGCCGAGATCCGGGGCATGGTGGCCAAATGGACCGGCGAGTACCAGATCACACTCGATCAGGTGCTCGAGCAGATGATCGGGCGCTGCAAGGAGTTGCGCCTGGTGGCGGACGGCCCGGAGCGCAATCTGGTGCTGGACTTCGCCATCATGCTGACCGTGCACGGCATGTATTATCTCTATCGGGGCCGCGAATGGCACGTCATGTGAGGCGCTGAGGAATGCGCAAGAAACGGGTGCTGGTGCTGATGCACGCCGATCTGGTGCCGCCCGACGACATCGCCGGCAAGTCGGACGAGGAGGTCATCGCGTACAAGACCGAGTACGACGTGGTGACCGGCTTGCGCGAGCAGGAGCACGAGGTCGAGCCGCTCGGGCTCTATGACGACCTGGCGCCGCTCCGCCGGGCCATCCAGGACTTCAAGCCGCATATCGTGTTCAATCTGCTGGAGGAGTTCCACGGCGAGCCGATGCTCGACCAGAACGTTGTAGGCTTCCTCGAACTCGTGCGCGTTCCTTACACCGGCTGCAATCCCCGCGGCCTGATGATCGCCCGCGACAAGGCGCTTTCAAAGACGATCCTCCACCACCATCGCATTCGCGTTCCGCGCTTCGCCGTGATCCCAGCCGGTCGCAAGCTCAGGCGCAAGCCTGCCCGGCTCACATACCCGCTCATCGTCAAGTCGCAAGTCGAAGAGGCCTCGCTTGGCATCGCCGAAGCTTCCATCGTCTACAACGAGGAAAAGCTGACGGAGCGGGTCGACTTCATGCACGCGCATGTGGGGACCAACCTTATCCTCGAGCAGTACGTGGATGGCCGCGAGCTGTATGTCGGTGTCATGGGCAATTCGCGCCTGCAAACTCTGCCGGTCTGGGAGCTGGAGATTCACAAGCGGCGCGCCGACGCGCCCATGATCGCGACGCGGCGGGCCAAGTGGAACCGCAAGTTCCAGGAACTTCGCGGCGTCGAGATCGGGCGCGCAAAGGACCTGCCGCCGGAGTTGGAGCGGCTGCTCATCAAGACGACCAAGCGCCTCTATCGTCTGCTGCAGCTCAGCGGCTATGCGCGCGTCGA
>CAYUTT010000362.1:0-2621 GCA_964447575.1 uncultured Methyloceanibacter sp. | reverse complement strand
AACGCCTCTTGGAGATTCTCAGTGAGGCCTCACGCCATATTCCTGAGGACCTCCGCAATACCGTTGATACGCCCTGGCGTGCTGTTGCCGATCTCGGCAACCTCCTTCGCCACGCCTATCATCGAGTCGATCCCGACATACTTTGGTTTATCGCGAAAGACGACTTGCCGCCCCTGAAGGCCACTGTCAGAGAGCTCATAGCCAGGAGCGGTGATGGGTAGGTCGGGGGCACACGACGCGAAGGCCGCCGCCGAGTAGCCGCTAACCCCCGCTTGTATGAAGCGGCTCGATCCGCCCGAGGTCGGTTGCCGCCTCGCGCGCGCAGTCGAGATCGTATCGCTTCTGCAAGCTGAGCCAGAAATCCGGCGTGGTGCCGAACGCCTTGGCCAGCCGCAGCGCCGTGTCGGCCGTCACAGCCCGATCGCCGCTGACGATCGCGGAAACGCGGTTCGCCGGAACCCGGATGGCGCGCGCGAGCCTATTGGCGCTCAAGCCGAGGGGCGCCATGAACTCCTCTTTGAGAACCTCGCCGGGATGAACCGGCGCCAGCAACTTCGTCATGCCTCACCTTCATTCAGTGATAGTCGACGATCTCGACATCGAAGGCGTCGCCATCGTCCCAGCGAAAGCAGACCCGCCATTGATCGTTGATACGGATGCTCCATTGGCCATCTCGGTCGCCTTTCAGCTTTTCCAACCGATTCCCCGGTGGCACCCGGAGATCGGCGATATCGGCAGCCGCATCAACCATGCGGAGCTTGCGCAATGCGATGCGCTCGAACGCACGGAACCGCCCCACCCGCTCGCGCCGGAATAGACGTTCCGTCTCTCGGTCGGCGAATGAGCGGATCATGGCCACCGGGCTACTACTTATATGCAGTACGTAACACATACAATACCCTGTTGCAAACCCTATGCAGCTTGCGCTTCGCGCCATTTGCCCCTACCCCCGCATGCCATGACCGGCAGCACGATCACCAAGAGCGTGGAGGATTTGGCGAACGCCGTACGCGCGGGCGACCGCGTGGCTTTGGCGCGTGCCATCACGCTCGTCGAAAGCACCAAGCCGGACGACCAGGCCCGCGCCCAAGCCCTGCTGGAGACGCTGCTCCCTGATACCGGCCGGTCCATTCGCGTCGGCATCAGCGGCGTGCCGGGCGCGGGCAAGTCGACCCTGATCGATCAGCTCGGAATGAACCTCATCGCCGCAGGCCACAAGGTGGCGGTGCTCGCCGTCGATCCCACCTCCTCGCGCACCGGCGGCTCGATCCTCGGCGACAAGACCCGGATGGGCCGGCTCGCCTCGGAAGACAATGCCTTCATCCGCCCCTCGCCCGCGGGCATGAGCCTCGGCGGCGTCACCAAGACCACGCGCGAGACCATCGCCGTTGCCGAAGCCGCGGGCTTCGACGTGGTGCTGGTGGAGACGGTCGGCGTCGGCCAGTCTGAGACCGCCGTCTACGATATGGTGGACGTGTTTGTGGTCATCGCCATTCCCGGCGCGGGCGACGAGCTGCAAGGCATCAAGCGCGGGCTTCTGGAACTCGCCGACGTCATCGCCGTCAACAAGGCCGACAACGACAATGTCGAGCGCGCCAACCGCGCGACCACCGAGTACCGCACGGCGCTGCACATTCTCGCCGCCGGCCATTCAACCTGGTCGCCGGTCGTGCTCACGCTGTCGGCTCGCGACAATCGCGGGCTCGATGCGCTATGGGCGAAGATCGAGGAGCGCCATGCCAAGCTGTCGGAGTCCGGCGTCCTGACCGCGCGCCGCAGCGACCAGGCGGCCGCCTGGATGCGCGAGATCTTCGAGCAGCGCCTCCTCGCCGCCTTCAAGGGCGGACGCCGCGCCGCGCGCCATTATCAAGAGATCGAGGACAAGGTCCGCGCCGGCGAGATGACGCCCTCGGCTGCCGCCGCTGAGCTTGGCCGCCTCGTCGGGCTCACCGAGCCCGAATAAACCAGCCCCGCCGAATTCCCTTCCCTCGCGCGCGGGCGGCTTGTAAGCCAAGAATATGGCAAGGCCGCGCGTCCTCCTTACCGGCTTCGGCCCTTTTCCCGGTGTCGCCGAGAACCCGTCCGGCTGGCTCGCCGAGACGCTTGCCGCGTGTCCCTCAAACCGCGACTGGGATGTCCACGCCGCTGTGCTCCCCACCGAATGGGAGGCCGTGGCTGCCCTTGCACCGCATCTGCACGAGCGCCTGCAACCCGATGTGATGATTCACTTCGGCGTCAGCGCGCGCGCCAAGGGATTGCGCCTCGAGCGTTCCGCCCATAACCGCGCCGCTTCCCGCGCCGATGCAGGCGGACGCCTGCCGGACGCGCCGGCCGTCTCCGCGCATGGCCTTCCGCGCCTCGACACGCGGTTTCCCGTCGGGACGCTCGCCGCGCATCTGCGCGGCCAGGGCCACGCCGCGAGCGCCTCCGCGTCTTGCGGGCTCTATCTCTGCAATTTCCTCTATTACCGCTCGCTCGCATGGGCGCAGGCCCGGGGCCGCGACGCGCTGTTCGTGCATGTGCCGTTGACCCGCGCGCAAGGCGGCGATCTCGCGCCGGACGCGCTGCTCGACGCCGCGCGCGAAACGCTCCGCTTTGTCGTGGGAACCACGGCGAATGCG
>CAYUTT010000361.1:0-2621 GCA_964447575.1 uncultured Methyloceanibacter sp. | reverse complement strand
GTTCTCGATCCAGGCCACGACCACGAGCAGGAACACGGCGAGCAGGAGGGAAAGGCCCACGATCTCCCACGCGGCCAGCCCGCAGGCGATGCCGAGCGCGGCCGTCACCCAGACGGTCGCGGCTGTTGTCAGTCCCCTTACGGTCTGCGCCTGGGAATCGCGCAGGATGACACCTGCGCCGATGAAGCCGATCCCGGCCATGATGCCCTGAATGACGCCCTGAACCACGCGGCTCAGCGCATCGGGATGATCTGCAAGCCCCTGGAAGTGAACGGTGGAGACCGCCACCACGGCCGCCCCGAGTGACACGAGGCCGAGCGTGCGCATCCCGATGGGCTTATCCGCGAGATCCCGGTTGAGGCCGATCAGCATGCCGACCGCGACGGCGGCCCCGAGCCGCAGGGCTATATCGATGAGGTCGAAACCTGGCGGATTTTCCACCAATGATTAGGCCGCCTCCGACTCCGCCGCGTCCATGCCGAGCGCGTGCAGATAGGTCGTCAGCACTGCCTCCTCCTCGCGTCGCTTGTTCTCGTCCTGCTTGCGCAGGCGGACGACCGCGCGCAGTGCCTTGACGTCGAAGCCGGTGCCCTTGGCTTCGGCATAGACCTCGCGCAAATCCGCGGCGAGCGCCGCCTTCTCTTCCTCGAGCCGCTCGATGCGGGACACGAAGGCACGAAGCTGATCCTTGGCTGATGACTGAAGCTGCACGGTTGGCCCCTCGACGCGTTTGTGATGATTCGATGAAAGCGAGCTTGGTCCCGATCGCCCGCAGCGACAAGCCGGCGGGCGGGGCTTATCCCGCTTTTCCAAAGGCGATTGGAAGCCTGAGCGAGACCGCAAGGCAACATCTTGATTTTATTGTATTATTAAGCCGCCCTAAGATTTCTCGGTCTGGTACTTGGACTTCCAGGCTTCGTAGGGCATGCCGTAGATCGACTCCCTCGCCTCATCCTTGGAGAGCGAAATGCCGCGTTCGGCGGCCGCCTCCAGATACCAGGTGGACAGGCAATTCCGGCAGAACCCGGCGAGCTCCATCAGGTCGATGTTCTGGACGTCGGTGCGCTCGCGCAAATGCTCGACCAGCCGGCGGAACGCAGCAGCTTCGAGCTCGGTCCTCGTCGTCTCATCCATGCGCGCGTCCTTTCACACAGCAAGGTCCGGTCCGCGAGCCATGATACGCGATCTCGTGGAGCTTGGGGGCCGAGTGAAGCACCTCATGGACGACGCGGGCAAGATGGGCCGCCCATTCCGCCTGCCCCTCTTCGGCGAGGATCAGGTCCTGACGCACCTCGACAAGCGCATGGGCTAAGCCCCGCAGCGTCCCGTGGCGATAGAGCGTATCGCCCTCGAGCTGTCCCGAGTACGGCACGTTGTCGCCGATCTCCGCGTCGGGAATCGTCCGCAACGTCTCGAGCAGAGGCAGCGCAAGGCGCGGATCCTTGTCCCAGAGCACCGCCGCCGCCCAGGGCCGGGGCACGCCCTTCCAGGCTTGTGTGAAGCTGTGCACCGAGAGGATGGCGGGCGGCTTGCCGGCGGCGATCCCCACCTCCACGGCGCGCTCGATCGCCGCATGGTACGGGCGATAGAAATCGTCGAGGCGGGCTTCGACCGCTTCCGCGCTTAAGCCGACATTGCCGGGAACCACGAGGCCGTCGGAAATCTGCATGATGAGGGTCGGATCGTCGAGGCCACGATTCGGGTCGATCAGGAGCCTTGAGAACCGGCTCAGGATCGCCGGCGCGCCGAGCATGTGCGCGAGCATCTCCGCCACACCGCCGGCCCCGAGGTCGAAGGCGATGTGCCGGTGCAGGTCCTCGGGCTTCAGCCCAAGCGTGTGGTAACGGTCCGGAATCCTGTTTTCGGCGTGGTCGCAGAGGATGAGGAGCCCGAGGTTTACATCTCCCTCGACGGTCCGGTATGGCTTTTCGCCCAGATCTTCTTGTATCAGTGTATCCAGGCTAGAACTCCCTGCGAGTGGTCCTCGCACCCCACGTGCCCCGCGTCCCTTGCCGCGGCAACTACGAAACGGCGAAAAAGCCCCGCTTGCGACGCATTTACCCAGCATTTTCAGCGGTGTTATAAGGGCCGCAACAGGCTTTATAGTCGACTCCGGTCGGTCAGAGAAATGCAACCTATTCGATGCTATCCTTCGGACTTCGTTAACCGCAATTTTTGGCTTGAGAAACCGATGCTTGCTACGAGCGCGATCCGCAACTTGGCGGTAATCCGACGTGCGGGTCTCCTCCGCTGGGGACTCGGCGCGGCGTTGGCACTCGGCCTCAACCTAGGGCTCGGGACCGCTCCGGCCCATGCCGACCTCAAGCTGTGCAACACGACCTCGAGCCGTGTGGGCGTCTCCATCGGCTACAAGGACACGGAGGGCTGGGCGAGCGAGGGCTGGTGGAACATCGCCTCCCACACCTGCGAGACCTTGCTCAAGGGCGTGCTGATAGGCCGCTATTACTACATTCACGCCGTCGACTATGATCGCGGCGGCGAGTGGGCGGGCCCGCTCTATATGTGCACCGACGACAAGTCCTTCACCATCCGCGACACCAAGGATTGTGAAAAGCGCGGTCACAAGCGCACAGGATTCTTTGAGGTCGACACCGGCGAGG
>CAYUTT010000360.1:0-2624 GCA_964447575.1 uncultured Methyloceanibacter sp. | reverse complement strand
CAATATCCTTTTTTCGTAACTTCACCTTGACATTGTGCCTACCGATCGTTAGGTAGCGACAACTACCGAACGGTCGGTAGTCAAGCGAGCAAGGAGAGTACCATGACCAACATTGCAAAAATCTTCACAATGGCTGTGACCCTGGTGGTCGGCACCGGTGCTATCAGTGGGATGGCCCTGGCGAATACCAACCCGTTTGTTCCCGACCGCCTGAAGGCTCCGAGCGTCTCGGTTCCGTCACCTCAGGTGGGGAGCGGTATCCCGGCCCCCTATCGGATCGGGAATCACGCCGACACGCCAAGCGTCTCCGTTCCTACATCTAAAGTGGCGAGCGGTATCCCGGCCCCTTATCGGATCGGCAATTAAGGCGAAGGGGAGCCCTCGGCCAACTCGTCTAGCGCCTAGCGTGCGAACGAGGCTCTCGCGCCGAGGGCTCCCCCTTTCCAAAAGTCCAGTCAGCGACCCTGTGCATGGTTGCGACGGTCTTGTTCGTCGGCAGTTGATTGGTAGGAGCTTATTCGATGTCAAGGAAACTTAGGCAGAAGGTGGTTCTGATTACAGGCGCATCGACGGGAATTGGTAGAGCTACCGCCAAGTTGCTGGCGAGCAAGGGCTATCAGGTCTACGGCGGGGTACGCTCTCCGGAGCGCGTAGAACCGCTTCCTGGTGTAGAGCTCGTGCGGATCGACGTCCGCGACGATGCCTCTGTCGCGGCTGGCGTCGACATCGTCCTGCGAAAGGCTGGACCAGTCGATGTCCTCGTCAACAATGCTGGCTACAACCTCGTGGGCGCGGTCGAGGAAACAAGCATCGAGCAGGCACAAGCTCTGTTCGATACCAATGTTTTCGGCGTGTTGCGGATGATGAAAGCGGTGCTTCCGGCCATGCGCCGTGAGCGTTCGGGACTGATCATCAACGTTAGCTCTGTCTTGGGGTTTCTTCCCGCGCCGTTCATGGGCCTCTACGCAAGCTCTAAGCACGCTGTCGAAGGCCTTTCCGAATCGCTCGACCACGAAGTGCGTAACTTCGGCATCCGCGTGACTTTGATCGAGCCGAGCTTCACGAACACGCCTTTCGAGACCAATTCGCAGCTCGCCGCCGACCCGGTCGAGGATTATTCGGAACAGGCAGGCCGAACTGCGGCAGCAATCACCGGAAAGCTCAAGATGGCTCCGCCTCCGGAGAGCGTCGCGCAAACGGTCCTTCGGGCGATCGAGAGAAGTTTCCAGTTGCGACACCCAGCCGGGACTGAGGCGAGGCTGCTGAGCGTAGTTCGCCGCTTCATGCCCGCAGGCATGGTCGACAAGAGCCTTCGTAGCCAATTCGGTCTCACGAGATAAGAGGGGCCCTGACATGCGTCCATTTACCAGAACTTTGAGCGGCGGCACTGCCGTCGCGCTCCTGGGTATGGGACTAAGCGCCTGCAATCCCACCGAGGCGGCAGACCCACGACTAGAGCCGCCGCTTGTCCGCGTTGCCACGGTGGAGCTGGCCGCCCCGAGTGAGCGGGCCTTCACAGGCGTCATCTCCGCACGCATTCAGAGCAATCTCGGCTTTCGCGTCGGAGGAAAGATCATCGAGCGCCTCGTCGACACCGGACAATCGGTGAAGCTTGGCCAGCCGCTCATGAAGCTCGACCGTGCCGACCTCGATCTGGCGATTGCAGCGCGCGAGAAGGACGTCGACGCTGCCCGGGCGACGGCGGTTCAGGCCCGTGCCGACGAAGCGCGCTACCGCAAACTGTTGGCCGCCGGGTGGGTGTCGCATCAGCGCTATGAGCAGGCCAAATCGGCGCTCGACAATGCCGAGGCACAGCTCGCGGCAGCCGAGGCAAATGCTCAGCGTGCCAGAAACGAGGGAGACTATTCGGTCCTCTTGGCCGATGCCGACGGCGTGGTCGTGGAGACACTCGGCGAGCCCGGGCAGGTAGTCGCCGCAGGGCAAATCGTTATCAGACTGGCGCAAACAGGTCCGCGCGAGGCTACTGTAAATCTGCCAGAGGCAATCCGGCCTGCGATCGGCTCGAAGGCGAGCGCGACGATCTATGGTGATCAGGGGTCGCGCTTCCCAGCGCGGCTGCGGCAATTGTCCGATGCTGCGGATCCCGTGAGCCGAACATACGAAGCCCGCTACGTCCTGGAAGGCGCAGCCGCAGACGCGCCCTTGGGCGCAACCGTGACGATCCGGATTCCTGACGACGGCTTGGCAATGATCGTCGGAGTTCCCCTGGGCGCGATCGCAGACAAAGGCGCCACTACGGGCGTCTGGCTTATCGACCAGAGCACGTCGACCGTCACGTTCCGTCCTGTGACGCTTGCAGGGCTCGGAGAGGAGAAGGCGCTTATTAAACAGGGTCTCGCAGTTGGCGACCCGGTGGTGGCGCTCGGCGCTCATCTCCTGCAGGAGGGCGCTCACGTCAGGACTGCGTCTGAAAGCGAGGGCAAGCGATGAACCTCAATCTTTCCGCGATCGCCGTTCGCGAACGGGCCGTCACCCTGTTCTTCCTCCTCCTGCTGGTGGCCGCCGGTGTCTACGCCTTCGTCAATCTCGGACGGGCGGAGGACCCCTCCTTCACCATCAAGACCCTGACGGTCACGACGGCATGGCCGGGCGCGACGGCGCGC
>CAYUTT010000359.1:0-2659 GCA_964447575.1 uncultured Methyloceanibacter sp. | reverse complement strand
ATGACGGGCGCGAAACCGCGCCGGCCGGCGCCACGCCCGAGCTCTTCCTCGACGCGGCGGGCAAGCTGCTTCCCCGCGGCGCCGCGATGCATGGCGGGCTCTCGGTCGGCGTGCCGGGCGTTCTCGCGGCGCTGTGGATTGTGCACGATCAATATGGCCGGCTGCCTTGGCCCGAGTTGTTTGCGCCTGCGATCGCGCTGGCCCGCGATGGCTTCGAGGTCTCGCCGCGCCTTGCCGCGATGCTCGCCAAGGCCGCCCCCGAGAGTTTCGCGCCCTCCGCCCGCGCCTATTTCTTCGACGCGGACGGCAATCCCCGCCCCGCGGGCCACAGGCTGAAGAGTCCAGAGCTGGCCGAAACCTTCGAGATCATCGCCCGCGACGGGCTCGACGGCTTCTATCGCGGCGCGATCGCCGAAGACATCGTTGAAGCGGTGCAGAACGATCCGCGCGCGGCGGGCACGCTGTCCCTCTCCGATCTCGAAGACTTTAGCGCCGGACCGCGCCCGCCTGTCTGCATGTCCTATCGCGCCCGGAACGTGTGCGGTGCCGGACCGCCGTCGTCAGGCGCCGTTGCCATTGGTCAAGTGCTTGGGCTGGTCGAGCCTTTCGATCTCGGCGTAAAGCCGCTTCAGCCGGAGGCGGCTCACGTCATCGCGGAGGCCCAGCGACTCGCCTTCGCCGACCGCGGGCGCTATCTCGCCGATCCCGATTTCGTGGACGTGCCGGTCGCAGGTCTCCTCGATGAAGATTATCTCGCCACGCGGCGCGCGCTGATCGATCCCGCACGCGCGCAGGAAAAGGTGACCTCGGGCACACCACCCGTGGTGCCGGTCAGCGCCTTCGGCCGCGATGGCACCAAGGAGAGAGGCGGCACGAGCCACATCTCCGTGGTCGACGCCTGGGGCGATGCCTTCGCCCTGACCACCAGCATCGAACATGCCTTCGGCGCGCGGACCATGGTGCGCGGCTTTCTGTTGAACAACCAGCTCACCGATTTTTCCTTCCTGCCCGCCGACGCGGAGGGACGCGCGATCGCCAACCGCGTCGAGCCCGGCAAGCGGCCACGCAGCTCGATGAACCCCACCATGGTGTTCGGCGAGGACGGCAAGCTCGATTACGTGCTCGGCTCGCCGGGCGGACCTGGCATCATCATGTTCAACCTCAAGACGCTCTTCGCGCTCATGGACTGGCGCATGAATGCCGCGGAGGCAGCCGCGCTCCTCAATTTCGGCGGCTTCGAGGGCGGCGTGGTCGTCGAGGCCGGACCCGCAGGCGACCCGCTCGCCGCCGCGCTTCAGGACAAGGGTCACAACGTCCGCCGCATGGAGCTGACGAGCGGGCAGCACATCATCGCGGTGACGGAGGCCGGCCTCGAAGGCGGCGCCGACCCGCGCCGCGAAGGCGTGGCGGTGGGGGACTGACGCGTGCCGGACCCGACCAAGACCAGCCAGCCCCGCTCCATCGCCATTCGCGGCGCCGGCATTGTCGGCCTCTGGCAGGCACTCACCCTTGCCCACCGCGGCCATCGGGTGACGCTCGCCGAGCGCTCGCCGAAACCGTTTCTCGAAGCGTGTAGTCCCTATGCCGGCGTCATGCTGGCGCCGCGCTGCGAGGAGGAGAGCGCCGAGGCGATCGTCCGCGAGCTTGGGGAACGCGGCATCGCGCTGTGGAGGGCGACCTATCCCGGGCTCACCACGAACGGCAGCCTGGTGCTCGCGCCGCCCCGGGACCGGGCTTTGCTGGACCGCTTCGCCCGCATGACCCAAGGCGGCGAGCGTCTCGACACGGGCGCGCTGTCGGCGCTGGAGCCAGATCTCGGCTCGCGCTTCGGCACCGCTCTTTATTATCCCGGCGAGGCCCACCTGAAGCCGAGCGACGCCCTGGTGTTCCTCCTCGATGCTGTCCAGAAGGCCGGCGTCGCCATCCAGCTCGGCATGGCCGAAATCCCGCAAGGCGTGGACCTCGTGATCGATTGCCGCGGGCTCGGCGCCAAGGACTCGCTCCCCACGCTGCGCGGCGTGCGCGGCGAACGCATCGTGGTACGTGCGAACGACATCGCCATCGCGCGCCCGGTGCGGCTGCTCCATCCGCGCTTTCCGCTCTATCTCGTGCCCTGGGGAGACGGCCTCTTCATGGTGGGCGCCACCGTCATCGAGCGCGAGGACGCCGGCCCCGTCACCGTGCGCTCCGCGCTCGAGCTCCTGAGCGCGGCCTATGTGCTCGATCCCGCCTTCGGCGAAGCGGAGATTCTGGCCCTCGGCGCGGGCGTGCGCCCGGCCTTCCCGGACAACCGGCCTAGGATTATCGCCGCGAACGGCTATATCTATGTCAACGGCCTCTACCGGCACGGCTTTCTGCTGGCGCCGGTCATGGCCGAACTGGTCGCCGACTATCTCGACACCGGCGCCACCAACCCGGAGGTATTCGTTGCAGATCCTGCTCAACGGTGAGCGCATCGCCATCGACGCGCGCAATCTCGACGAGCTGTGCGCGAAGCTCGGCTTCGCCGGCGCCAAGATCGCCACGGCGCTGAACGGCAGCTTCGTGGCCGCGTCGGCGCGCGGGCGCACCGCCCTTGCCGAGGCTGACGAGGTCGAGATCGTGGCACCGAGGCAGGGCGGCTGATGCTCGAACTCTGCGGCCAGCGCTTCGCCTCGCG
>CAYUTT010000358.1:0-2659 GCA_964447575.1 uncultured Methyloceanibacter sp. | reverse complement strand
ACACGTTCATCCTCTATGCCTCGCAAACGCCACTTCACGAGGCCTGCCACGGCAATATCGCCGGCCGCGACTCACGCTTCCTATGGCTCAACCATCTGGTCGGCTTCGCCTGCGGCTCGATCCTGCTGCACGAGTACAAGGCCTTCCGCTACATGCACCTCGCCCATCACCGGGACACCAACAATCCGGAGCTCGACCCTGACCACTGGGTCGCGGTTCAGGGCCCCTTCAAGGTGCTCGTCCGCTGCCTGACGATCGTGTTCTGGTATCACCAGTATTTCTGGAAGCACATCGCCTTCCACGCCCACATCCCGGGCATGCGGCCGCTCACCATCCATATCGTGATCATGCACGCCCTATATTACGGGCTCGCCCTTGGGCTGGTGGTGATGGGCTATTGGCGCGAGGTGCTGATGTTGTGGATCATCCCGCACATCCTCGCCTCGGCGCTGATCATCTATTTCTTCGCCTATCTCACCCATAAGCCGCACGAAGTGCACGAGCGTTATCGCGATACCAATGTCTTCTGGGTGCGCGGCAAGATCGTCGAGCCGATCGTGAACTGGCTCTACATGTTCCAAAACTTCCACCTGATCCATCATCTCTTCCCGCGGATTCCGTTCTATCTCTATGACGACGCTTTCCGCGACCTGAAGCCCGTGCTGGATAAGGAGCGCGCCCACATCTACGAGTACGATTTCGGGCCGCAGCCGGAAGCGAAATCCTCCTCTTAGGCCGAATGGTCTTGCGAGGGCTCGAGCATATGGCCGGATCCTTTCCGGCCATATCCGTTTGAGGAGCCGCCTCTCTCAGCCGCTGGTCGTCAGCTCTCTTGCTCGAAGGTGAGGTCGGCGGGCGAGATCAGCACCGAGAATTGCTGGCACCAGATCACCACGCTCGGATATTGGGTGAGGTCCACGCCCGCGGGGATCGCGTAGTTCTGGCTCCCTTTGAAGGCGCGCAAGCGCCCGAGATCCACATACATCGTATCGGTGACGTCGCTCGAGGAGCGGATCGTCGCCTTGGGCACCAGATAGACGTGGAAATCGGGCCCGGGCCCGACCTCGAAATCCTCGCCGAGAAACACGGTGCTCGGATAGACGCGGACCGCGCCCTTCCCGTAGTGGATCGGGTCGCTGGGATCGGCATGGATGAACTCACCCTTGGCGACGAGCTGGCCGGTCTCGTCCCGACGCAACGTCTCCATGGCTTCCGGCGGCGGGAAAATATACGGGAAGAGGAAAATGCCGAGCACGAAACCGAACACGGCGCCGATAACGCCACCGGCGAGAAACCCCTTGAACCACCGCCACATGGCGCGCCTCCTGGAAGCCCGAAGAGGTTAGCAACTTGCCATGGTCGCACGCGGATGGCGAGCCTTGCGGCCGCTCAATGCAGGCGGAGCTCGCCGGCGACGAAGCTGAACTCCGTCGGCGAGATCAGCCTCCGATGCGCGACGCGCACCCGGTAGAGCGGCCCATCGAGATTGGCAGACCAGAAACCGAGAAAATCCGTGAGCTTGGGAAAGCGCGGCGCCAAGTCGTAGTCCTGCCAGATATAGCTCTGGAGCAGCTTCGGGTGGTCGGGAAGCCGGTAGAGAATCTCGGCGGTGGTCAGCGAAAACCCTTCGATCTGGCGAACGAATCCCTGGTCCATCAGTCAACGTCCCTTAGTTGAATCAGCCTTTTCGTTTTATCAATGCTAACGGCGGGACTTCGTTGCGTCTATCGGATTTAGCGAATTGAATCAGCGCCTTGGCAGCAAACGCGCGGGATTGCTAATTTTTTGGCACTCTCGGCTTGAAAGTGCTAAACGGCGAATCTAAATAGCGCTTGGGCACGCCCGTTCAGGGTATCCGCCCGTCTCAACACAATTTGCCCAACTGCCTGGAGGAGATCGCAAGATGAAGTTTCGTCCATTGCATGATCGCGTTGTCGTGCGCCGTATCGAAGAGGACGAACGGACCAGAGGCGGCATCATCATCCCCGACACCGCCAAGGAGAAGCCGCAGCAGGGCGAAATTCTCGCCGTGGGCCCCGGCGCGCCCGACGAGAAGGGTCAGGTTCAGCCGCTCGATGTGAAGCCCGGCGACCACGTGCTGTTTGGCAAGTGGTCCGGCACTGAGGTCAAGATCGACGGCGAGGAGCTGTTGATCATGAAGGAGAGCGACATTCTCGGCGTGCTCGAAGGCGTGGCCGAGAAGAAGAAGAAGGCTGCGTAACCAACGAAGTTTTGTTCAAGCCGCATCCTTCGAGGCCCGGTCCGGCGCTTCAGGATGACGGCGCAAAGAGGAATGGAGCTACTGCAATGTCCGCTAAGGATGTGAAATTCGCTCAAGAGGCCCGCGATCGCATGCTCAAGGGCGTCGATGTCCTGGCCAATGCGGTCCGGGTAACGCTCGGCCCCAAGGGCCGGAACGTCGTGCTTGAGAAGTCCTTCGGCGCGCCCCGCATCACCAAGGACGGTGTGACTGTCGCCAAGGAAATAGAGCTGGAGGACAAGTTCGAGAATATGGGTGCGCAGATGGTGCGCGAGGTTGCCTCCAAGACCGCCGACGAGGCGGGCGACGGCACCACCACCGCCACCGTGCTCGCCCACGCCATTGTCAAGGAAGGCGCGAAGTCCGTTGCCGCCGGCTCCAATCCCATGGACCTGAAAC
>CAYUTT010000357.1:0-2675 GCA_964447575.1 uncultured Methyloceanibacter sp. | reverse complement strand
CTAGTGCCAGCAAGTATCGGTGAAGTTAATGAAGCCCTGCCCTCGCCAAGAAAAGAATTGAGAAAAGACTAAACTCTGGCGCAAAATGGAACAAGGCAGCCGGACCGGAGTATTCCACAAGTATAGGCTGCAGCCAGTTCTATCGGAGTGATCTATTTGAAATATGGGCCGGGCGGCGCTGCGCGTTGCCCATAGGCGGGCTCCAAGTAATGGAAGTAAGGCTCGCAGCGCGGGAAGTCCTCTTGCACCGTGGTGTAGGGCCGGTAGAACCACCAATAGTTCTGCCGCAAGCAATAGACTTCCTGGGTGCGTTTCCCATGGTGATGGAACCGCGGCGCCTCCTGTGCGGCCGCAATCACCAGGGGCGGCGTGGCGCGAGGAACTGATAGGGGCGCGAACGTTCCAGCTTGCGCAAGACCCGGCACGGCAGCCAGGCACAGAGCCGCACACGCGGCGAGTCCGAGCGCTTTGTAGCCCATGCCGATCCCCCTGAGGCACCCTTCTTAAGCAATCGGAGTCTAAACGAAGAGAAGCCCCCTCGCAACGCAAGGCTCCGGCAACCAATGCCGTCGCATAAACAATGCCGTTACATGGTGCTCCCGCGCAACGCCTAGGACGGCCGTTCCAGCCGGCCCAAACTCAATCCTGGACAGGAAATCGCGTGTGTAAAACCGGATCAGGAACGAAGCGCGCAAGACTGCGTTCCCTGTAGACTGCGACGAATCCAAGTTTTCAGGAAGGAAACCTCCATGCCCCCAGCAGATACCGGCGGCTCCAAGCGGAGCGCCAGTCAAGACGCCGACGCCCTGGCGGCGCAGATCGATACCATCCGCGCCGATGTGCAGAACCTCACCGCCACAGTGAGCCGCATCGCCAACAAGCAAATGGGCCGCGCGCAGGATAAAGCCTTGGAGACGGCGCAGGAGGCCGAGGAGGCTATCAAGCGCAACCCGCTCCAAGCCGTCGCCATCGCTGCGGGGCTCGGCTTCCTGTTCGGCGTCTTCACGCGCCGCTAGGAAGACCCTCCATGCTCCGGCTCGTGCTGACGGCCATCTCGTCTATGCAGATCGGGACGCGCATCAAGGATGCGATCGAGCGGTCGGTGAAGAAGGCGGTCGTCATCGCCATTGCCGCCGTGATCCTACTCTACGCGATCGCCTTCGGGCTCGTGGCCGGCTATCAGGCGCTCGTGGCGAACGGCTTCACGGCGGTGGAGGGCGCGAGCATCGTGGCCGGCGCCTTGGTCGTGTTGGCCCTGATCGTGCTGGCCTTCATTCCTCTGGTGACCCGGCAGAAGAAGTCGGAACCGCAGCGCTTGATGGAAGCGCCGGCGGAGGGCATGGCCATGATCGACCAGAGCGTCGGCAAAGCGATGCAGCAGGTCGGCCCCCTGACATTGCTCGTCATCGCCTTTGCCGCGGGGCTGCTCGCAAGCCGCCGACGCTAGCCGCCCCGGAAACTGTCTCCCGAGCCTTGGCCGTACGGCGCGCCTGTTCCGTTTCGGGACGCGTCTTAAGCCCGTCTTAACCAACCGCCTTGCACTGTCGACGGAAGCGAATAGCGCATTCCGGCAAGGGGGCGAGGCGAAGATCGATGCTGAGACGCGTGTGCCTGATGCTGCTGGCGTCGGTCTGCATCGCTGGCGGCGCGCGTGCGCAGGTCGTGGAGGTGCCGCGGCCTTACGCCATTCCCCTGCCCCCCATGGCCAACCCCGAACCGCAATGGGAGCTTGGCCTGCGCTACTGGTGGAGCGAGGGCAAGACGCGCTTCGACATCAATTCGAGCCGACGCAGCCCGATCCTGGGCAATCCCACATCGACCCTCACCTATGACGATATCGGCGCCAATTCGCTCGAGTTCGTCTGGGGCGTGCGCAACGAGACGAGAACCTTCTTCAAGGGCTTCGTCGGCGGCGGCTGGCTCGACGGGGGCAGCCTCGACGACGAGGATTTCTTTGCTGGTCAGGTCAAGTTCTCCGACACCTATAGCCGCCTCGACGGCGACGATCTCGTCTATGGCACCATCGACGTGGGCCAGGACTTCAGGCTGGTCGACACCGGCCCGAGCGTCGTGCTGAGCCCCTTCATCGGCTTCAACTATTGGCAAGAGGACGTGAAGGCTTACGGCGCGCGCTGCAATCGCGACGATATGCCTGCTGGCTTCTCTTGGTGCGGCGCGCCGGGCGACGTCATCGTGCCCTTCTCGACCGAGTTCATTCGCAACCAGGCGAGCTGGGCCTCGCTCCGCCTGGGGGCCGAGATCAAGGCCAAGCTCTGGGACCGCCTCACGCTGCGCGGCGACGCGGCCATCCTCCCCGTGGCCTATCTGTGGAACGAGGATAGCCACTATCTCCGCACCGATCTCGGCCGCCGCTTACCCAATGTCGAGTCCAACGGCACGGGCTGGGGCTATCAGCTCGAAGGCGAGGTCCGGCTCGATCTCACCCAGTATTGGGCGCTCGGCGCCGGCGTCCGCTATTGGTATGCGGAGACCAACGGAAAGAGCGACTTCGTCAATCTCGGCGTGACCACCGAACTCAAGGACTTCACCAGCGAGCGCTTCGGCGTGTTCGGCAACGTCACTTACCGCTTCGCCACCTTCTAGCCGACCGCGCCGGGCGGCTTGAGCGCGCGCCGGAAAGCGGGGATAAAGGGCTTGGATCGCCGGGCGCCCGA
>CAYUTT010000356.1:0-2680 GCA_964447575.1 uncultured Methyloceanibacter sp. | reverse complement strand
CTCAGCCGATTCGGGAATCCCCCGCGATTCAATCAGCTCGGAAAGCGCTCTAGCGGCTCTCCGCCCGCCTACGGGGTGATTCTTATGGTCGTGTTGCCCGGTCCGTATTGCTGCACGAGGGAGTAGAGGCGCGCGGCGTTGGTGGGGTGGAGCCGCACGCAGCCATGGGAAGCGGGACGGCCGAGATGCTTAATCTCGTAGGAGCCGTGGATCGCATAACCCCTGTAGAAGAAGATGGAATGCGGCATCGGCGAGCCGTCATAGATCGTCGAGCGGTGATAGCGGACGAGATTCGTCGGCTTGTAGGTGCCGGTGGGCGTCCGGTAGCCGGGCCGGGCCGTGGATACCTTCCAGGTATAGGCGGGCTTGCCGTTCACGTAGACTTGCATGCGCTGGCTTCCGAGACTGATCTGGGCCACGACGCTGGCATAGGCCGCGCCGGGTACGGCTAGCGCCAGGCCGAGCAGCGCGGCCAGGACGACGAAACGTCTCATCATCGGGTCTCCCTCAATTGCGGCCCGCCCCTGCCCCGCGCGCGGACGCTTGTGCCGTCTCGAATCACGATGGCTGTCAGTCTAAGGGGGCGGGGCTGAATAGGTCCTGAACGCGCCGGCCCGGGGCGCGCCG
Organism: uncultured Methyloceanibacter sp.; assembly: GCA_964447575.1. GTDB lineage: Bacteria > Pseudomonadota > Alphaproteobacteria > Rhizobiales > Methyloligellaceae > Methyloceanibacter. The sequence continues at coordinate 2,053 of CAYUTT010000356.1, read as the reverse complement.
AAAGCGTTCATAAAGGCTAATCGGCTCCAATCGTTCGTGTTAGTCTTGAGGCTCGGAAGGCTGACGGGAGATGGGTCGCGCACCGATGCAAAGGCTGGTCTTGAGCATCATGATCGTGCTGCTCGGCAGCGGCACGGCGGCTGCGCAGATGAAGGTCCAGTCGGGCGTGACCAAACCGGTGGCGACGAAACCGGCTGAGAAGCCTGCGCCGAAGCCCGCGCCGAAAAAGGCGGCTCCGGCGCCCAAGCTCCCCCCGGCCAAGGACCTGTTCGGCTCGGCGGCGTCGCCCGCGCCGCTCGCCGCACGCGCCATCGGCAGCTATTCGAAGGGGTGCCTTGCCGGCGGCCAGGCGCTCCCCATCAACGGACCCGACTGGCAGGTGATGCGGCTCTCCCGCAACCGTTACTGGGGCAGCCCGCAGCTCATGATGTATCTGGAGCGGCTTTCGAGCGACGCGCGCGCGCTCGACGGGTGGCCGGGCCTGCTCGTCGGCGATCTGTCGCAACCGCGCGGGGGCCCGATGCTGACGGGCCATACCAGCCATCAAGTCGGACTCGATGCCGATATCTGGCTGACGCCGATGCCCGATCGCACCCTGACCCTGGAAGAGCGGGAGGAGATGGAAGCGGTCTCCATGCTCAAGGACCCGTTCAGCGTCGATCCCAAGGTCTTTACGGACTTGCATGTGAAGCTCATCCGCCGCGCGGCCTCCTATCCGGAAGTGGCGCGCATCTTCGTGCATCCCGCCATCAAGAAATCGCTTTGCGAGCGCGCCGACGTGGCCGGCAAGGACCGGACCTGGCTCGGCAAGGTGCGGCCCTGGTGGAACCACCACTATCATTTCCATGTGCGCCTTGCCTGCCCGCCCGGCATGGCCGGCTGCGAGAACCAGCCACCGGTCGCCGGCGACGACGGATGCGGCGGCCAGGAGCTCGCCAATTGGGACGACATGCTGAGGAAGTCCGCGATCTGGATGGCGGAGCAGAAGATCAGCCCGGACACGAGGCCCGCGCCAAAGAAGAAGTCCATGGGGCTCAACGAGCTGCCGGCCGGCTGTAAGGCGGTGCTGACCGCCGGCGACAACGAGCTGCCCACCGTCGATGACGAGCTGCCGCCGATCGCAATGAAGGCGGTCGCCAGCAAGGAGGCCGGACCGGGCGTGCCGGTCCTCACCCAGGCCCAGCTCGCGATCGTGCGCAGTGGCGGCAAGCTCGGCATGCCGCTGCCCGACCGAAATCCGGTCCGCTAAGACGCCTTCACGCCGCGTTCGGCATCGGGCACAATCGCATCATGCTGCAACGGCGAGCCAATCCCTTCGAAGGTCAGAAGAACGTGTTCGGCGAGCCGCTCAAGTCGTGCTCCGAGCGGCCGCTTACGGGCTTCTACCGCACCGGCTGTTGCCATACGGGGCCCAAGGATCTCGGCCTGCACACGGTGTGCGTCGAGGTGACGGCGGAGTTTCTCGCTTTCTCCAAGTCGCGCGGCAACGATCTCTCCACGCCGCATCCCGATTTCGGCTTTCCAGGCCTCGAGCCCGGCGATCGCTGGTGCCTCTGCGCGGTTCGCTGGCGCGAGGCGCTCGAAGCCGACAGCGCGCCGCGCGTCATCCTTTCGGCGACTCACGAGGCCACGCTCGAGATCGTCGATCTCGCGGATCTCAAACGCTACGCCATCGACCTCGCATAAAGCTGGCAATCCCTAGACCCTTCTTGTTGGCGACGCCCGGAGGTGGCAGCATGACCCGCATGACCAAGGCGAAGGCCCCTGCGAAGAAGAAGCCACCGGCGAAGAAGCCCCCGGCGAAGAAGACAGCTTCTGCCGCTGCTGCTGCCGCCGCCTCCCAGGCGCGCAGGAAACGGCAGATCTACGAGGAGGGGCACAAGCGGAAATTCCTGGTGGTGGTCGACGAGACGCCGGAATGCGAGAGCGCGCTCGCGTTCGCCGCAAGCCGCGCGCAGCGCACCACGGGCCAGCTCGCGCTGCTCTATGTGGTCGAGCAGGAGGACGAAGGGATGCACTGGCTCGGCGTCGAGGAGGTCGCGCGCGAAGAGGG
>CAYUTT010000355.1:0-2685 GCA_964447575.1 uncultured Methyloceanibacter sp. | reverse complement strand
CCGCATGCAGAGCGCGGATCGCGCGGGCCAGCGGCGGCATGGCGTCCAAGCGGAGCCGCCCGTCCGCCGCCATGCGGTCGAACAGCGCCTTTTGCGCGAATCGGCGCATGACCAGCGCCCACTCGGCCGGCTCGCCCTCCCCGCCAATCCGGAAAGCCCCGCCCGGCCCTTCGGTTATCGGCACGACCTCGCGATAGATCTGAGGCGCGGTGCGCCGGTTGAGCCGCAGCTCGTTGCGCAAGGCCGCGTGGCGCTTCGCCAGCGTGGAAAAGTCGAGAAACGGGTATTTCACCGCCCGTTTCACCTTGTAGGCGAGGTCTCCGGCCAGGAACACGACCGAAGCGTGGGTCTCGATACGCTCTACGGTTGCAGGCGGCGGGTTGTACCCTTGCGGCCACGCCAGCGATTCCAATACTTTAGCTTGCATCCCGCCGGGCCCCTCGCCCTCGTTAACCATGGTATGATATTCCCGTGCTCTTCGGGCCACAGAGTCCTTGAAAACACTAAAGAAGCCCGTGCCGAGACTTGCCGCCAAAAGGTTAACTGGCTAACGTTTCTTCCGGATGGGCGGGTCTTACGGGATCAATCTCAAAATCTGACAACGACCAACAAGACCGAAGGGTCTGGTGATGCGGGTGTGGGCAAAGCTGGCGATCGCAATCGCGATTGCCGCTCCGGTCGTGGGCGGCAGTACGCTTGGCTTTGCCACGGACGTTGCGCTGGAGTCTCGCCGCGAAGCCCTGCTCCAGCAAATGCTCGCGCGCCCCAACGATCTCGATCTCGCCTTCGAATACGCCAATCTCTCCTCCCAAGCCGGAGACTACGAAGGCGCGATCTCGACGCTGGAGCGCATGCTGATCTACGCGCCCAACGTGCCCCGCATCCAGTTCGAGCTTGGCGTGCTCTATTACCGCCTCGGCGCCTATGACGTGGCGCGCAGCTATTTCGAGCAGGTGCTTGCCAATCCGAGCGTGCCGCCCGACGTGGCCCAGCAGGTGCGGCTCTATATCCAGCAGCTCTCGCTCGCCGCCGACCCGCCGCCCTTCTCGGCCACGATCTTCAGCGCCATCCGCTATGAGACCAACGCGAATTTCGGCCCGGGCACCCAGAGCGTGACGCTGAACGGCATCGACTTCACCCTCGACGACCAGTCCGTGGGGCGCCCCGGCTGGAGCGCGCTCAATATCGGCACGCTGCATTACTCCTACGATCTGAAGAAGCAGGGCGACCGCGTTGAGATCGATTTCCTGGCCTATTCGACCGTGTATTTCGATGACGATCTGCGCGATATCGACCTCGATTTCTTCGAGCTGACGCTGGGGCCGAGCTTCAACCTGAAGCGCTGGGGCTGGGACCAGACGAGGCTCTATACCTACGCCATCGGCGACCTCGCCTATCTCGGCTACGAGACCTATTTCACGGCACCCGGCGCCGGCATCAGGCTGCTCAGCTTCTCCGCCGCGAAGAGCGTGCTCGATGCGCGGGTCGAGACCCGCTACCGCAGCTTCAACGATACCAGCGAGCTGCCCACCAACACGCTGCGCGACGGGCTGCAGACCCGCTTCGGCGCCACCTATTCCTACTACACCTCGCCCGCCTTCGTGATCACCACCCAAGGCTATGTGCAGCGGGAGGACGCGGACGCGGATTTCTATGCGAACTGGGAGATCGCCTTCTCCGGCGGCTATGCCTGGACCTTCGACAATCCGCTCTGGCAGGGCAAATATCCCTGGACCTGGCAGGTGGGCGGCGGCGTGATCCTGCGGAATTACGACGCGCCCGACCCCACCATCAATTTCTTCGAGAAGGAGAAGGACGAGACCTGGTGGGCCCGCACGGCGCTGGTCCTGCCCTTCGCGGAGACCTGGGCGCTGGTGCCCCAGGTTGAATATCGCGACCAGAACTCCAATTATGATATAAGGAAGTTCGACGATCTGATCACTCTTCTCGGGGTACAGAAGAGGTTCTGAGGGATGACGGGGCCACGCTCAATTTGCGAGGGAGTGCATCGGGGCGCGCTGCTTTCGCTATGCGTTAGCGTCGGCTTGGGTCTGGCGCTTGCGGGGCAAGCACGAGCCGAGGACAAGGTCGGCATTGCGGCCGCCGTGAACCCGGACGCCTTCTCCAGCCTCGCCGGCCCGGATCTGACTGGCTCCAGATCGACAAGTTTGGCACCACTGACAACAACCGCAAGAGCTTCGGGGGGCCCATGGTCGCGCCGGGCCGCGTGGAGTTCGCCGGACCGATCGTCGGCAACGGCGGAATCGGCACGGCGCGCGGCTCCTTCGTGGGCTCCACCGGGCCGCAATCCATCCCGAAAGGCGTGATGGGCGATTTCGGCATCACCGCGTCGCAATGGAGAGCCAACGGCATTTTCGGCGGCAGCAAGACTCCCTAACCGCTTCTCTTGAGTCTCCCCGCAAGGCGCCTCTCCCGCATATCCCGACACTGGCAGGCGAGCCTGAGCGTCCCCAACTCTAGGGCACGTCAACCGCTCGCCACACGCGGGAGAGCCCCCATGCGTCGCTTCCAGCATTTCGCCCTGCCTGCCCTCGCGGGCCCCCTCCTCATCCTTCTTGCCTTCGCCGTGCCCCTCGCCCCGGCCTCGGCGCTGGCCGAGCCCACCGACATCGTCGTGCGCGTGCTCGGCAAGGACTCGAAATTCGTCGGCACCTCCATGGGCGG
>CAYUTT010000354.1:0-2692 GCA_964447575.1 uncultured Methyloceanibacter sp. | reverse complement strand
ACCTTTCGCCGCTCTCAGCCTTCCTTGAGGATATCGATCATGGCGGCGGACGTAATAATTCGGGTGGTCTTGTGATGTTTCAAGGAGAGGAGTTCCTTGTCGCCCGTCACGAGAAACTCAGATTCGCTGGCTTCAGCCAGCGCGAGCAGGTAACTGTCCTTGGGGTCTGGCGCGACGGGGCCGGAGGGCAGGTCCCCGGAAAACCAACAGAAGTCCCGAAGGCCAGCAGCGAGCAACTCGGCTGCGCTGGTGCGAAGTCTCGACCGGAAAAACGGCCGGCCGGCGACGTCGCGGAGTTCCGCTATGAGCGCGTCACAGGCGACGAGTGTGAATACCTTCCGCTCCCAGGCGTCGAGAAGCTGGGCCGGCGGCCCGAAGGGCGAGAGAAGAGCGGAGAGCAGAATGTTGGTGTCGAGGATGAGGCGCATCAGGACCGTTGGGCTCGCTCCCGGTAGCGCTTCGCGCGCACGTCTTCGACTGCGTCGTCAATCATCTTCTGGAGTTCGTCCGGGGAAACGTCGGCGAAAGCTTCGCGGGCTTCCCGGACGGTCTGATGAAAGATGCGCCAGCAGACGGCTTCCTCGACGAACTTCGAAATGTCGCCCTTTCTCATGCCTTGGGCGCCCAGGAAGGAACGCAAGGCATAATCGGCCTGCTTGGACAGGGTGATGGTCAAACGGGTGGTTTCTTCTAGCTCAGACACGACATTCCTCATATAAGCATCTAGCAGTTTAGATGCTTATTAGATTTTTGTCAAGTTAGGAATGATAAAGGACTCTGCTTCGGGGAGCCACCTTGGGTGCTACGCTTTCGTGCGGTACGCCTTCAATGCTTACGAATTGACAAGGGCCTTGGAATCATGTACTCTTTTAATGAGTACATAAAAGGAGGCTCCCATGCCCAGAGCGGCCGTCGATGACAACAAGCGACTGAACCTCCGGGTGCGCCCGGAGCAGAAGGCGGCACTCATGCGGGCGGCGGCGCTGAGGAATACGGATCTGACCAACTTCGTTCTGCAGCCCGCCCTGCGCGAAGCCAAGACGGTTATCGAGGAGGCCGAGCGCATTGTCCTGTCCGAGCGGGACAGCCTCATGGTGCTGGACCTGCTCGAAAACCCGCCTGCTCCTAACGCCAAGCTGCGCGCCGCCATTGCGGCAATGCCGAAGCCGAAGCGGACATGACGCTTTCCGCCTGGCACGAAGAGCCGATCTCGCGGAAGCATGATCGCAAGGTTTTCGACTGTGGCGACGCCGCCATGAATGACTTTCTACGGCGCTATGCCCGCCAGAGCCACGATCGCGGCGGCGCGAAAACCATCCTCGCGATCGACGACGCCGATAACAAGACGATCCTCGGCTTCTACAGCCTGGCGCCGGGCGCGCTCGCTTACGCGGAGACGCCGGAAATGATGCGCCGGGGCCTCGCCCAGCACGATGTGCCGGGCTTTAGGCTGGCGCGCATTGCCACGCACGTCCGCCTGCAGGGACAAGGGCTGGGCGGCCAGCTTTTCGCTGCCGCTGCCCGGCGCTGCCTGCGCGCCTCTGCCGAGGTCGGCGGCGTTGTCCTCATCATTGACGCGAAGAACGAGCGGGCGGCCCGGTGGTACGCCGGTTATGGCGCCGTACCCTTGAACAACAAGCCGCTCACGCTTGTGATTTCACTCGCAACCTTCGAAGCCGAGCTGAAAGCCGCAGGACAGTTATGACCGTCAAGAGCCGCGCGTTGCCAAGAGCGCACGACGAGCGCATGAACAGCGGTAGACGACAAAATGTCCGGGGGTTGCGCACCGTCCCAAGACTGATGTGGACGCGGCCTTGCGCAGCGCAGAGGCAATAAGGAGCATCCGACTTTGTGCTCCAGAGCATTTCCGGGCCGCTCGAAAGGACGGCGAGACACGCCGGGCGCCGAATTGCAGCTTGCATCGGAGTAGGATTTAATTAAGAAGCAAGAGGGACGGGATCATGAGCACCGAGGGATACGACACGATATTCCACACGCTCCTCCAGGTGCTCTCTGACCCCGAGTTGAGCGTTGCCGGGGTATTTTTCGACCACCCACCTTGGTACGCGAAGACAGTCGGCGTCCAGCGGCTCTATGAAAGTTTGTCTTGGTGTGGGGCCGGGGAGTATTTACGGCGCACTGAGCCGAGCACTTATGCTCAATTGGGCGCGCATTACGAACCCGACCTATCCTTGCTGACCGCCGATGATTGCAGGCGTGAATCCGAAGCGCTTAAACATGCCCGCGAGAAAGCTGTGCCCGGCGTCGCCCGCCTACTCACGTTGCTGTCCGCTTGGCTAAGCGACACAGCCACAATCAGCGACCGTGAGGTGCGCGAACTTGAGCGGGATGGCTTCAGGCGAATAGGGGGCCGGCCCGCATCACTTGGGATAGTCTGCTCCCTTCCTGGCCGGCGGCGACGAGGCGCTTCTTCTGGAGGGCTTGCGGGCCATGCATGGCGGCGGCGACCGCTTCGAAGCGACCGACTATGGCCGGGGGTTGTTAGTCGGGAAGCTCCGGCGCTGGCTGAGCGAACGGCCGCGCCCGCGATAAGCCGGCGGAGGATTTCAGCCGCCGGAGATCGTCTTGGACGCGGTCGAGGGCGGCGCGGAGGGCCGGCAGGGAGCGCGCGGCGCCGGCCAGATCGCCCTGGCGGCCGCAGGCCTCCACCTGGAGGGCGGCCCGCGCGGCC
>CAYUTT010000353.1:0-2698 GCA_964447575.1 uncultured Methyloceanibacter sp. | reverse complement strand
ACATCAATCGCTGGAAGGGCGGCGAGACGAGTTGCAGCAAGGAATGGCCCAAGGTGGCCGCGCAGCAGCCCGCGGAGTAAGAGTCGGCTCCGCTCACGTCTTCGCGAAAACGCAAATGGCCGGGACGGGCCCGGCCATGGCGATCATTCCGATGTCAGGCGAAAAGCGGCTAGCCGCCACGATAGTCCTGGATGCGGGTCGCGCGCAGGCCCGGCAGGCCGTGCTTATCGATGGACCGCTGCCAGCTCAGGAACTCGTCCACGGTGAGCGTATAGCGCTCGCAGGCCTCCTCGAGGCTGATCAGCCCGCCACGCACGGCGGCCACGACCTCGGCCTTGCGGCGGATGACCCACCGCTTCGTGTCCTTCGGTGGCAGATCCGCGACGGTCAGGGGGCTGCCGTCGGGTCCAATCACATATCTGACACGCGGCCTGTAATGCTCGGTCATCGTACTCAACACTCACAAACTCGATGAGCCAAAATCTAGGTGGAAGCTAGCAGAGGCCCATTTAAGAATTGCCTAAGCTGTCAGGTAAAAGAACCCGCAAGGAAATAGCCAAAACTTGCTGAAATCACAGAACTTCCTTGGGTCGCAAATCGCACTTTCGAAGCCCCCAGCCGCTGCTTGCCTTGCTTCTCGGGAGCCCGGTCCCTATTTTCTCCGCAGGACGGCTGGCCTAAGAAACCGGCGCGGACTTGCGAGGAGCCGTCTATACTCGCCCGCTCCAGACCGCCGCCGGCCGAGACCTTGAACCACCGACTTTCGTCGCATCATTGAAGCCGAGAATGCTTAACAGTCTGCATCTGCCGGGGCGTCCGGCCGACACGAGAGTGGTTGTCGCCATGTCGGGCGGCGTGGATTCCTCCGTGGTCGCCGGCCTGCTCAAGAGCCAAGGCTACGACGTGGTCGGCATCACGCTCCAGCTCTACGACCACGGCCAGGCGGTGGGGCGAAAGGGGACGTGCTGCGCCGGCCAGGATATCCAGGACGCGCGCCGCGTGGCGGAAGCGCTTCGTATCCCGCATTATGTGCTCGACTACGAGGCCCGGTTCCAGCAGGCGGTGATGGGCGAGTTCGCCGACAGCTATCTCAATGGCGAGACGCCGGTGCCCTGTGTCGCCTGCAATCAGAAGATCAAGTTCCACGATCTCCTGGAGACGGCGGCGGGACTCGGCGCCGCGGCGCTCGCCACCGGACATTATGTAAAGAGCATGCCGGGCGAGGCCGGCTGGGAGTTGCATCGCGCCGCCGACAAGGAGCGCGATCAGAGCTACTTCCTGTTCGCCACCACGCCGGAGCAGCTTGCCTTCTTGCGCTTCCCCCTCGGCGGCCTCCTCAAGGAGGAGACAAGAAGGCTCGCGCGCAAGTTCGGGCTCAAGGTCGCCGAGAAGTCGGACAGTCAGGACATCTGCTTCGTGCCCACGGGGCGCTACACGCAAGTCATCGAGCGCTTGCGGCCAGGCGCGGCGGAGCCCGGCAATATCGTGCATATCGACGGACGCGTGCTCGGCCGCCACGGCGGCATCATCAACTACACGATCGGCCAGCGGAAGGGCATCGGCATCGCCGCGTCCGAGCCGCTCTATGTGGTCAAGCTCGACGCAGGCGCCCGTGAGGTCGTGGTCGGGCCAAGGGAGGCGTTGCGCAGGCGCTCGCTCGTCTTGCGCGACGTGAACTGGTTGGGCGACGAGCCCTTCGCGACGGCGGCCGCGCATGGTGCGGACGTGCTTGTGCGCATCCGCTCCACGGGCCCCTTGCAGCCCGCGCGGGTCGTGCTCGATCGTGGTACGGTCACGGTCGATCTCGCCCAGGGCGAGGAGGGCGTGTCCCCGGGACAAGCCTGTGTGTTTTATGCCGCGATGGGCGGCGGAGAGCGGCTTCTCGGCGGCGGATGGATCAAGTCCACCGGCGATGGAGCCTGGTTAGCCAAGGACCGGCCTCCGGCGCCCGCTTCGCGCGAGGCGCCGGAGGCGTTCGTGGCTGGGTCGCGTTAGGGCCGCGGACGGACAAGCGGTTCAAACTCGGGGAGGGGTCGAAATTGGCTTCGAAAGTACCCGCGATGGATGCGGCTGCGGTGCGCCATGCGTATCGCCGCTGGGCGCCGGTTTACGACTACACCTTCGGCCGGGTCGCCGAGGCGGGCCGCAAGCACGCGGTCGAAATCATCAACAAGCGCAAGGGCCGCGTGCTCGAAGTGGGCGTCGGCACGGGCCTATCGCTGCCCTGCTATGCCGCGCACCTCACCGTCACGGGCATCGACCTGTCGCCGGAGATGCTGGACAAGGCGCGCGAGAAGGTCGCGCGCCACAAGCTCGATCAGGTGGACGGCCTGCACGAGATGGACGCAAGCGCGCTCGGCTTCGCCGACGAGAGCTTCGATACCGTCGTCGCCATGTATGTGCTGACGGTCGTGCCCGACCCCGACAAGGTGATGCGGGAGCTTGAGCGGGTCTGCGCGCCGGGCGGCGAGGTGATTTTGGTGAATCATTTCAGCCAGGAAGAGGGCATCCGCGGCTTCCTCGAGCGGAAGCTCGCCCGGTTCGCCAACCTCCTCGGCTGGCACGCCGTGTTCGAGATCGACCGGGTGCTCGTGTGCGACGATCTTCGCCTGGTGGACCGCCGGGCGCTCCGGCCCCTCGGCCTGTTCACCATGCTCCGCTTCGTGAAGGAGCCGGGCTTCGGCGTGGCGCCGCAGGC
>CAYUTT010000352.1:1337-2708 GCA_964447575.1 uncultured Methyloceanibacter sp. | reverse complement strand
GGCGCGCGCGATGAGGCGCAAGGAAGCGGCGGCGTCCGCCGAGCCGCCGCCGAGCCCCGCCGCCACGGGGAGCGTCTTGACCAGGCGGAAGCGTCCGAGAGTGAGGCCGGGGACTTTTGCCTTGGCGGCCTCGGCCGCCTTGACGATGAGGTTCGCGCCGCCGAGCGCCGCCGCGAAGGGGCCCTCGACCTTTAGCGCGAAGCCGCCGGGTTCGGGCTCTAGCGCGACGGTATCGCCGACACCGGCGAAGGCGACGAGGCTGCACAGCTCATGGTAGCCGTCGGGGCGGCGGCCGAGCACCTCCAGCGTGAGATTGAGCTTGGCCCAGGCAATGTCGCGAAGCGGCGTCATGAGCGTAACGCGATCATGGGCGCAACGCGATCATGGGCGCAACGCCGTCACGGCCGCCCCGCGCCTCGCTTGGCAGGCCTCCTATTGGGGGGTCTGCTGGTCGACGTGGGCAGCGCCGGCGGCCTTGGTCTCCGCCTCGTCCTCGAGCCCGGAGGCGATCTTCTGCTTGATGGTGCCGACCAGGTCGTCCTCGGGCTTCAGGGTCAGGGCCTGCTGCCACTGATATTTCGCCTCGAGCTTGCGGCCGACGCGCCAATAGGCGTCACCGAGGTGATCGTTGATGATGGGGTCGTCGGGGCGCAGCTCCACGGCGCGCTCCAAATGCTCCACCGCGGACGGCATGTTGCCCATGCGGTAGTAGGCCCAGCCCAGGCTGTCGACATAGTAGCCGTCGTCCGGCTTCAGCTTCACCGCCTTGCGGATGTAGTCCATCGCCTGCTTGAGGTTGATCCCCTGATCAACCCACGAATAGCCGAGATAGTTCAGGATCAAGGACTCGTCGGGCGCAAGCTCGAGCGCCTGCTTGAAATCCACCTCGGCCGCGGGCCAATCCTTCAAGCGCTCATTGCAGACGCCGCGGGAATAATAGAGGGCCCAGTTCAGCTTGGTGGGCTTCTCGACGAGGGCCAACGCGCGGGAGTAGTACTCGCGCGCCTCCTCGTAGCGCTCATGGGAGCGGAGGATGTTGCCGAGCGCGTCGAGGGGGCGGAGGTCCTTCGGATCCCGGGCGATCAGCGTCTCCAGCAGCTCTTTGGCCTCGTCCACCTTTTCCAGGGAGTTCAGAGCGAACGACTTCTGGATCTGAACATTGACCCAAAGCGGCGAGTCCTCCGGGATGCGGTTGAACGCCTCGATCTCCGCTTCGTATTTCTTGGCGGAGTCGTAAGCCTCGGCGAGGGCCACATAGGCGAGCGGGAAGTCCGGCTTCAGATAGAGCGCGTATTGCAGGAAGATGATGCCCATGTCGAGGCCACCTTCGCCGGTGAGCGCATCGCCGATGCCGTAGAACACCTCGGCGAG
>CAYUTT010000352.1:0-1237 GCA_964447575.1 uncultured Methyloceanibacter sp. | reverse complement strand
GTCGGCAATGAGCGCCCGGTGATAGCGCTGATAGTACTGAGCCCAGTCGGCGCTGCTCAAACCGTCGAGCGTGGCGAAGGCCTCGCTGTGCTTGCCGTCGGCCTCCTGCACCCAGGCGCGGGCCAGCGTCGAGGTCAGATCGGCGATGGGCCCCTGGCGCGCGGCCGCGAAGCGCTCTTCCGCCTGCTTGTAGTCCGCCTGCTTGAAGGCCTCGATGCCGAGCAGGAACTGAGCGATGCGATGGGAGGGCTCCGCCTGAACCAGATCCTTGGCCAGAGGCACCGCCCGATCCCAGCGCGCCGCCGTGGTTTCCAGCAGGAACGACTGCTCGAGGATGACCTCGTTGGTCGGATCGCCGGCCAGCGCCTTCGAATAGAATTGCGCCGCAGCGAGCGTGTCATGACTGCCCCGGGCGACGCGGCCGGAAAGATAGCTGCCGAGAAGGCTGCTGGTTTCCGCAGCTTTGCGGTCCGCTGGGACCACCTCCGAATAGGCCGCTGGGGCCGCGAGAATTGCTACGAGAACAATCGATCTCCGCGCCCAGTTGCGCAGAGCCGCTCTACCGGAAGTCATCATGCTGTCGGCTCGGTTATTTACCGCCCCAAGTTTTGCTGATCGTGATCCCCGAAGGCGCAGGTTAGGTGCTTTTCCCGACCCTGCAAACCATAAAGCTCATGAAGCCTAATCGCGGCGCGTTTATGGCCCCCTAACCGGAAGACGGCGCCTCGATGCACTACATATTCGCGTAGCTGGGCCCGCCACCGCCCTCCGGCGGCACCCAGTTGATGTTCTGGGCGGGATCCTTCACGTCGCACGTCTTGCAGTGGACGCAGTTCTGCGCGTTGATCTGAAAGCGGACGCTCTCGCCTTCCTCCACCACCTCGTAGACGGCCGCCGGGCAGTAGCGCTGCGCCGGCTCGGCATATTCCGGGAGGTTCTGCTCGATCGGGATCGAGGGATCGGCGAGCTTGAGATGCACCGGCTCGTCCTCGTCGTGATTGGTGTTCGACAGGAACACCGAGGACAGAATGTCGAAGCTGAGCACGTTGTCGGGCTTCGGATAGTCGATGGGCTTGGACTTCGCCGCCGTCTTCAGGGTCGCATAGTCCGGCTTCTTGTGTTTCAGCGTGTGGCCCAGGAACGGGAACAGCGTGTTGAGCCACATGTCGATGCCGCCCAGCATGACGCCGAGGCGCGTGCCGAAGCGCGACCAGAGCGGCTTGACGTTGCGGACCTT
>CAYUTT010000351.1:0-2708 GCA_964447575.1 uncultured Methyloceanibacter sp. | reverse complement strand
GCGGCGAACTCCCAGTCCTCTCGGCGATAAGGCCAGCCCATCTCCTGCGACAGCCTCAGCGCGCCCGGCACGTGGCGGGTTTCGAAGTTCATCAGCTCGATTGGGGCGCTGAAGGTGTCTCTCTCATATTCGAGGGCCATAGGTGAAACGCCGTCTCTTGGTCCGAGGTCGAATTGAAGTCGGATCTTAGAGTTGCCTCCGGCGGGCAGATTTCCCTGCTGTTTTGCCCGTTTGATTCGGCGGAATCCTTCGTTTTGAGCCGTCCTTCGGCAGGCCAAATGGCGCAAGACGGGCGAGAAATATCTGCCAGCTTGGGCCGTCTGCCATGGTGGACTTCGCAACGGGAGTGAGGTCCACACCGTCCACATCGGATGCGATCTCAGGACTGGCCACGCCAGACCGGAATACTCTGCAGCGACGAAGCGCTCGATGCTCACGAGGGATTGGGATGATCTACATCAGCGAAGAGGAGTCGGCCGCCCTCGTCACACATGAACTTGCCTTCGAGGCGGCGTGGCAAGCTCTCGTGGCCGCAGCTTCCAAGCAGAGAGGCGTCTTTCCTGCGGTTCTCGGGCGCTCGCGGGAGGCCACCAATACCTTCTCAATCAAGTCCGGGTGGTCGGACGACCTGACCGGAGTGAAAATCGGCTCCTTCTGGGCCGGCAACCCGGCGCGCGGCCTTCCCCGGCACAATTCCACTATTGTGCTGCTCGATCAGCTTACGGGTCGGCTCGGCGCCGTGATCGAGGCCGGTAGGGTCAATGCCTACAGGACGGCCGCCGCCGACGCGGTTGCGGCAGATCTTCTCGCACGGGAGCAAGCCAAGGTTCTGGCGATACTCGGCGCCGGCAACCAGGCGGGTTTCGAGGTCATGGCGCTGGCGCGCATCCGCCCAATCGAAGCCGTGCTGGTCGTGGCCCGTCCTTCGCCTCGCCGCGACGCTTTTGTCGAGCGGATCAACGACTGGGGCCTGAATGCGCGCGCCGCATCGGCCGAAGAAGCCGTGAGCGCGGCCGACATCGTGGTCACAGCGACCCCTTCACGCGAACCACTGTTCCAGAACGATTGGGTCGGTCCCGGAACGCATGTCGTCAGCATGGGATCGGATGCGCCTGGCAAGCACGAATTGCCGACCGAGTTGTTCTCAAGGGCAAGCCTGTTCTGCGACCTGCCCTCCCAGTCCCTTGAGATCGGCGAGTTCCAACACGTGCGCGACCAGATTGACGCCGGCATGCTTGCGGTAACACCAATCGGCGACGTCATCGAGAAGCGCGCGCCCGGACGCCGCTTCGACCACGAAATTACGGTCTTTGACAGTTCGGGGATCTCCCTTCAGGACCTCTACATGGCCGACGCGCTGATCCGCGCAAAGACGTGCCACCGCTGATCAGCTTCGCACCGAAAAGTCCCAGCCCCGACCCAACGATGTGACCCGCGCGATTCTGCAGTCGTGTCGGCGGCGGGCTCGCCAAAGGGTCCTGCAGCCGATAGCCGTTTGCCCACTCCCTGCTGCCGAGGGACGTTATTCGCTAAGGTTAGTCGGTAAGCCTGTTCCACGCCTCGCAGCAGTGGGCGACGATGTCGTCGTAGGAGTCGAAGATCGCTCTCGCAAACAGGATGGCGCGCGGCATCTGGGCGATGCTGACGAAGCAGGAGGACTACAGGAATCCGGTAATAGCGGCCGCTGCATGATCCACCAGCAGCGTTCGGCCTGATCCGGTACGTCGGGGATGTGAGGAGGTCACGGACTGCATGGGCAGATGGTCGGCAGGATCGGGGATCGGGAGAACCAGGAACCTTCTCGGAGCCGCGAGCTCGCTTGTGGAGATCTGGACCCGGCCCGCGTATCGCCATGCCGGCCAGCGGCTTCCCGCGCAGCCTGAGTAGGAGCATACCATGGCACGGTGCAGATCCATCCACCTCGCGCATTCCCGCTGTCGGCGCAGGAGATCGCGAACGCCCTGGCCAGCGGCACGCGCGACGCGAAAGCGGCTGGCGGGTGCTGGCAGAGCTTCTGCAGCGCCAGCGCCTGCCTGGCCGCGCCGTGCCATGCGGCCGGCTGCCGGCGGTATCAGCCCCGCCATGGTTGCAGAGAGCGCCATCTGACGAGCGAGCGCTCCATCGCGTCTCCACGCCTAGACCGGAGGGGCACTTCCCAATGTCAGTTGACACCGATCCGGCTGATTGGTCGGGCTCTGCTACTTGCAGCACGCCTTCGGCCTCCGATGAGATGGTCGGACGCTGGGTCGAGAACCCGTACTGGCAGCACTTCTGCGGCTTCGACACCCCACTGTGTTTTGGGGCGCAGTTCGGCTTGATCTCCGGCATGACGAAGCCGCGCGGACCGTCACGATTGACATCTTGCAGGCTCTGCATGGCGTACGTTACGTCTTTCCCTGCCGGCTCGGGGCGGTATCCGATCCGCGCATGCAGATGGGCAGGAATCGCAGGTTCAAGGACGCGACTGTCAGCCTTCCCGCCGGCACTACTCGCATCACGTATGCGTGATCAACAAATGGCTGGCGCGTGATCGGGCGGAAGCATGCGGCGTCGGACCTTGCTTCCAGATTCTCCAGTCAACATCCACCGCAATTAGTGTGGATCATAAGTCATTGAAAAGGCGCCGGAGATGGCGTAATCGGGCTGCGGGTTCGGAGCGGCGTGACGGGCAGGCGGCTGCCCTCCAAGCTGGCTTGTACGGGGTCGGA
>CAYUTT010000350.1:0-2714 GCA_964447575.1 uncultured Methyloceanibacter sp. | reverse complement strand
TGGGCGGTGAAGCTCGCGCGCAAGGGCACGCTCATCGTCGTCGACAATGTCGTGCGCGAGGGGGCGATCCTCGCCGCCCAGAGCGACAACAAGCACGTGAAAGGCCTGCGCGGCTTCTATGCGCGTGTCGCGGCCGATCCGCGCGTCACGGCAACCGCGCTTCAGACCGTCGGCAACAAGGGTCACGACGGTCTGGCGCTCGTGCTCGTCACGGAACAGCCGTAGGCGCTATTTCTTCTCCGCCAGAAGCTCGGCGTGCGCCGCTTCGATCGCCTTCATTTCCTCTTCGCCGACCTTGGGGAAATGAAGATCGAGCGCACCCATGTGCTCGGCGAGAGCGCCGGCGACCACGAGGCGTGCGAACCATTTCTTGTCGCACGGCACCACGTACCAGGGCGCATGCTTGGTCGCGGTGTGGCGGATCATATCCTCGTAGGCTACGGCGTAGCGGTCCCAAAGCTTCCGCTCCGCCACATCGTAAGGCGAAAACTTCCACCGCTTGTCAGGGTCGTCGACGCGTGCAAGGAGGCGCTTCAGCTGCTCCGCCTTCGAGATGTGGAGAAAGAACTTCAGCGGGACCGTGCCGCTCCGCGCGAGATGCAGCTCGAAATTATTGATGTCCTCGAAGCGCTGCTTCCATAGGTCGTCCGTGACGAGCTTCGGCGGCAGGTTCTGCTTCTCAAGGAGCTCCGGATGCACGCGCACCACCAGGGTCTCCTCGTAATAAGAACGGTTGAAGATGCCGATGCGGCCGCGCATGGGCAGCGCGATCGTTGTGCGCCAGAGAAAATCGTGGGCGAGTTCCGTATGGCTTGGCTGCTTGAAGGAATGTACCGAGCAGCCTTGCGGATTGACCCCGGACAGGACGTGCTTGATGACGCCGTCCTTGCCGGCCGTGTCGATGCCTTGCAGGACCATGAGGATGGCCCAGCGCCCTTCGGCATAGAGGCGCTCTTGCAGCTTGGCGAGGCGCTTGACGCCAGCTTCGAGAATCTCCTTGCCGTCCGCCTTGTCGAAGTCGACGCCGGCGGTGTCCCCCGGATCGTAATCCTTGAGCTTGAACTTCTCACCCTTGGTGACGCGGTATTTCTCGATGATCTCGGCTGGAAGCATATCCTCCCCCTTTTCTGCGCCGACCGCCCCTCCCCTCAAAGCAAGGTGAGTTGCAGCGGCTCTTGAATTCCCGGCTCGTCCTTACGCGAGTCGTTGATCTTTGGATGCAGTTCGACCGCTTCGAACAGATCGTCGGGCACAGGGCGTAGGATTGCCAGCGCCTCTAGCGCCGTCGTTCCCTCGACGTCGAGCCAAGCCTCGAAATGCTCCGGATCGAGCACCACCGGCATGCGGTCGTGCAGCGCGGCCACGGTGCCGCTAGCGGGGCAAGTCAGAATCGCTACCGTGTCGACTTCGCCCCCTTGCGGGTCCTGCCAGCGCTCGTACAGCCCGGCGAAGGCGATCAGCCGCGGTTCGCGCGGGCGCAAGTGAAACGGCCGCCGCTTTCCCTTCGGTCCGGTCCACTCATAGAACCCGTCGGCGGGGATCAGGCAGCGCCGCCAGCGCATAGCGTTGCGGAACGAGGGCTTTTGAAGCACCTCCTCGAAACGCGCGTTGATCAAAGTCGGGAATTTCTTGGGGTCCTTGACGAAGGGCGGGAGCAGCCCCCAGCGCATGAGGCGGAAGCGGCGGGCTCCTTGGCGGTCGCGGCACACGACGGCGATGGGTTGCGTCGGCGCGATGTTATACCGCACCGGGAAGTTGGGCGTGTCGGCATAGCCGAAATAGGCGCGCACGGCCTCCGGCGGCGAGGTCAGATTGTAGCGCGAGCACATGGGGACGGTTTCGGTAACCCTTTGGCAATCATGATCGGGCAGCTTCGACTTGAGGTGGTTCGTGATGTTGCCTGACGAGAATCGTAACGCCCACGCGGCGGAAATCCAGGAAGATGTGAGCCGAGAGGATATCGTTTCGGCCTTCCGGCAGGCCATGGTCGGCCACTTCCGTTCGCACATCCCGGGCACCAACATCAACGAATCGACCTTGCTCGCCAGCGACTACCTCAACCATTTCCACGAGCTTGTGATGCTGCTCGAGGCGATTTCCTCGGAGCCGGAAGGATTCGCCGACGACCTCCTGGCCTGGCGCCCGCTGACCTACGAGGAGCACTTCGCGCAGTCGGGCTTCCGGGACAAGAACCTTGCAATCGCAGCCTATCGCCGTGCGCCGCCAAGGGTGCGAGCGCGCTTCGATGAGGCGGTTGCGCGGCTGCATGGCGAAGCCCTGACGCTGGTCGCCGACGTGGGCTCTGCGCTGAACAGCGGGCAGAGCCTCGACAAGTCATGCTCTGACGCGGCCGCTCGCTTGCGCATCCTGATCGACGAGGCCAACGCCATCGCCAATGGCGAGATCCCGGCTCAGCGCGGAGAGGACGAGGGCCAAGGAGAGGTCAGCAGCCAAGCCGCTATCGACGCGATGTTCGGTACGCGATAGCCTTGTGACGGAGCCGCCTTCGGGCCCAATCTTCGTTAGGTTCCAGCCGTTTCGGTCCGGCTAGATTTCACCATGAATTGGGGGTACTCCAGACCCCATGGGACGGGTGGCAAAGCGCCTGGTGCTGGTGGCTCTCGGGGCCTTTTGGATGGCCACGGGCAGCCTCGGCTATGCGCCTCCGGCTAAGGCCCAGTTCTTCTGGTTCTTCGATCAGCAAAAGCCCGCGC
>CAYUTT010000349.1:0-2716 GCA_964447575.1 uncultured Methyloceanibacter sp. | reverse complement strand
TCGCCGACGTCCCACTTGAACACGGGAATACCGGTCTCCTTCTTGAAGGCCTGCGCCGCGTCGTCGTTGCCACCATAGTTGGCGGCGACCTTATAGCCCGCGTCCTTCAGCGCCTTGCAGCAGGCGGCACCGATGCCGCGCGTTCCTCCAGTGACCAGAGCCACCCTTCCCATCGCTTCCTCCCTTGGCGCGCGTTGGCGCCCGCTTCTTCACAGTCAAACTCAAGTGTGGGGCGGCGATCCGCCACCCCACACGCAAACGCAAGAGTCTACACGAGCGTCGGACTAGTCGCGCTCGAGGCACATGGCGATACCCATGCCGCCGCCGATGCACAGCGTGGCGAGGCCCTTCTTGGCGTCGCGCTTTTGCATCTCATGCAGCAGGGTGACCAGAATGCGCGCGCCGGAGGCGCCGATCGGGTGGCCGATGGCGATGGCCCCGCCGTTCACATTCACCCTGTCGGTGTCCCAGCCGAGGTCCTTGTTCACGGCGAGCGCCTGTGCGGCAAAGGCCTCGTTGGCTTCGATGAGGTCGAGATCGGAAACCTTCCAGCCGGCCTTCTCTAGAGCCTTGCGGGAGGCGGGGATAGGACCCGAGCCCATGACTTTCGGATCGACGCCGGCGACCGCCCAGGAGGCGATGCGCGCGAGCGGCTTCGCCCCGCGCTTCTTGGCTTCCTCGGCCGACATCAGCACCACGGCCGCGGCGCCGTCATTGATGCCGGAGGCGTTGGCTGCGGTCACGGTCCCTTCCTTGTCGAAGGCTGGCCTGAGCTTGGCGACGTCGGCCAGGTTGGCGCCTTCGCGGATATACTCGTCCTCGCTCACGACCGTCTCGCCCTTGCGGGTCTTGACCGTCACGGGCGCGATCTCGTCCTTGAACTTGCCAGCCTTCTTCGCGGCCTCGGCCTTGTTCTGGGAGGCGACGGCGAACTTGTCCTGCTCGTCGCGGGTGAGCTGCCACTCCTTGGCGACGTTCTCGGCGGTGTTGCCCATGTGGTAGCCGTTGAAGATGTCCCACAGCCCGTCCTTGATCATGCAGTCGACGAACTCGACGGCGCCCATCTTCTGACCATTGCGGAGATGTGCGACATGGGGTGCAAGGCTCATGCTCTCCTGGCCGCCTGCCACGACGATGTCGGCAGCGCCAGTGGCGATCTGCTGGGCGCCAAGCGCGACGGCGCGGAGGCCCGAGCCGCACACCTGGTTCACACCCAGGGCCGTGGCTTCCTTGGGAATGCCCGCGGCCATCGCAGCCTGCCGTGCGGGGTTCATGCCCTGGCCGGCCGGGAGGACCTGACCCAGGATCACTTCGTTCACATCGGCTGCATCGACGCCGGCGCGCTCGAGCGCCGCGCGAATGGCGACTTCGCCAAGCTGGTGCGCCGGCAGGCTCGAAAGCGAGCCGTTGAAGGAACCGACCGGCGTCCGTGCCGCGCCGACGATGACGATCTGATCCGCTTTCATTTTAATCTCCATACCCCAAAGGACCTCAGGTCATACCCCAGCGATTTCGGTTGGGAAAGCCCAACCAGGGGCCGTAAGCCTCCGGCAAAGGCTCTGGTGCTGCGCACAAGGAACGTGCTAGTTATCTTCGCAAGTGCGGCATAGAGTAGCCCCGGGGCCTTTGTCCGAGGGGTGTAGGAGGCGAAGACACGTGGCTAGGGACGCGGACCAAGATAGCCGGCCGGTCATTATCAAGAAATACGCGAACCGCAGGCTCTACAATACCGACACAAGCACCTATGTGACGCTCGAGGACCTTGCGGAAATGGTCCGCGGGGAGCGGGATTTCGTCGTCTACGACGCGAAGACCGGCGAAGACCTGACCCATACTGTCCTGACCCAGATCATCGTGGAGCAAGAAAGCAGAGGTACCAATCTCCTGCCCATCGGCTTCTTGCGCCAGTTGATCCGCTTCTACGGCGACAGCATGCAGAAGCTTGTGCCGAGCTATCTTGAGTTCAGCCTCGACTCGCTCACCAAGCAACAAGAGCAGTATCGGCGGCGCTTCGCCCATGCCTTCGGCACGGCGGCGTTCGATGCCATGCAGGAGCAGGTGCGCAAGAATTTCGAGACCTTCGAACGCGCGCTCGGCATGTTCACGCCATTCGGCCCCGATGCGGCCAATGCGCACGGGACTTCGGCGGAAGCTCAAGAAGAGGCCAAGCCCGAGTCGACTGCCAAGGCCAAGCCCGGCGAGGACGATATCGACACGCTCAAGGCCGAGCTTCTCGCCATGCAGCAGCGCCTCGAGCGACTCTCGCGCGGCTAGGCTGAAAGCTTCACATCAATCCGTGGAATATTGGGAGTGCAGGCGCCTTACGCCGCCCTGGCGGTGAGCCGGCGGGCATGCGCGGCCGCGAGGTCGGCCTCGACCAGGGCGCGCTCATGGGCCGTGTCGGCCAGAAGGTGGATGTGCACCTCATTGGCGCCGATCTTCGCGCCCTCGTGGCGCAGATAAGCGAGGTTCAGCGAGATCGCGTCGTCCTTGGTATCGCCGAAGGCCAGGGCCTCGCGGGTGCCGTCCTCGTGACGGCGAACCAAGATGTAGTTGGCCTGGGGCAGGGCCGGGCAACCCACGAGCGTGTAGACGCTGTGGAGATAGCGGCGCCCCGAGGCACCCCGCCAATAGTGGAAGGCTTGAGAGAACGCGGCCTCGGCGCAGACCAGCGCAGGCTCGTCGGCCGGCCCGGAAAGGGCAGTCTCAGCGGCGT
>CAYUTT010000348.1:0-2721 GCA_964447575.1 uncultured Methyloceanibacter sp. | reverse complement strand
AACCGGCCGATGCAATCCTTGCCGCGCAACACCCGCTCGAGCCGCTTGCCGACGATCGAGATCACCTCGTCGCCGACGTCGAAGCCGTAGGTCTCGTTGATCAGCGTCAGATCGTTCACGCCCGCGAGCAGGAAGGCGCCATTTATCGGCGCGCCCACGGACAGAAAACTGGTCAGAGCCTCGGTGAGGCGCGTGCGATTGAGCTGTCCGGTGAGCTCGTCGCGATTTCCGGCGAACTGCGTGCGTTCCTGCTGCCGGCGATCCTCGATCACTTTGAGCGTACCTTGGGCCTGAACCGGACGCCCGTCCGCGTCGGTGAAACAGACGCCCGAATCCTCGATCCACGCGGCAGCCTTGCCGCGCCGCCCTTCGGCCAGGAACCGGTAGTGAAGCGTATAGCGAAGCACCGCACCGGGCTCAGCGTGCGGACCGCCGGTGACGCCGTCATAGCGGGCGCCGGCGTGCTCGGGGTCGATATGGAGCGCGAAGACGCGCCCCCCTGAGATCCTGGCGATATCGGCTACGCCGAGAACCGTCTCGGCGTTCGCGGCCCATTCGATCTTGTCCGTGACAAAGTCCCACCGGTAGGCCGTCGTGCGCACGGTCTCCAGAACCTGCTCGAGATCGAGCGGCTCGTGCGTATCGCCGCCCCGCTGGCCGAAATCGACCACGCTGGCAGCGCCTGGTTGGCGCGGCCGATAGCCGCCGCCAGCAAGCTCGTTAGAGGATGCAGCCACTCCAAGCCCCCTGTTTCCCCATGGACCCTTGCATGGGCAACGCCTTGCTCCGGCGCCTTCTGGCGCTTCAATCGTTGGCGGAGAAGCTAGGCGAGAAGGCTTAAGAAAGCCAAAAGAGCAGCCCTTCCGAAGGAGTCTGGGAGAAAGGAATAGCCGCCGGGGCGTGCGCGGCGGCGCCTTTCATGGCTCTTGGTTTACAAAAGGTTGCAGGCAGGGCGAGCGGCGCCCAAGCAAACGCGCTCCGGACCCGAAAGGGCCCAGAGCGGCGCAAATCCAGCCAGGGAGGCGCTTGAATCGGGACTAGGCGTCTTCTTTGACGGTCAGCACCTGGCGGCCACGGTAGCGGCCCGACTTCAGGTCGATGTGGTGCGGCCGGCGAAGCTCGCCGGAATCCTTGTCCTCGACATAAGCCGGCGCCTTCAGCGCATCGGCGCTCCGCCGGTTGCCCCGCTTCATGCGGGTGGTTTTTCGCTTGGGAACAGCCATGATCTTAAAACCTCTAGGCGGCCTCCCGGGACAGGGGGGCCAATCGTGGCGACCTTATAAGGGCAATCGCCGCCGCTGGCCAGGGCCGATAGGCCACCTTTTTCAGCGGTTCAACACACACCCGGCCCGTTTCGCGATTAGCGGCAGGCGCCGCTCCACCGCATTGGCGACGACAAGCAACGTACGGCTCGGCTTGGCCGGGTTCCGGGCCAGGGGGTTTGGCAGCGCGGCGGCCAGGAGGACCGACTCTCGGCGCGTGAGCTGGGAAGCGGGCTTGCGGAAGTAATGGCGGCTCGCCGCCGCCGCCCCATAGAGGCCCGGCCCCCATTGGGCGATATTGAGGTAGACCTCCAGCATGCGGTCCTTGGGCCAGAGCGCGGTCATGGCGTAGGACAGCGGCACCTCCAGCGCCTTGCGCACATAGTTCCGGTCCTCCCACAGATAGAGGTTCTTGGCGGTCTGCATCGAAATCGTGCTCGCGCCGCGCAGGCCCCTCCAGCTCTTGGCCTGCTCGACCGCCTCGCGGACCGCGCCCCAATCGACACCCCAATGGCGACAGAAATTGCCGTCCTCGCTCGCCACCACCGCGATCCGCAGATTGGGGGAGATGTCCTCAAGCGGCACCCACTGACGCTTGAGCGTCGCGCCGCTGAGCTTGTCGGCCAGCATGACCGCGGTGATTGGCGGATTGACGAAGCGGAACAAGAGGATGCTGGCGAGCACGGCACAGGCGAGCAGGAGCAGCGCAAGCGCAATGCGCCGCAGCCCCGAGCTGCGCTTTCTGGTGCGCTTTCGCGCCGCTTGCGCCGCATTCATCGCCATGGGCCGGGTTCTACCCCCCGAGCGCCGTCCGGGGCAACGCCCGACTGGTTCGTCGCCAAGCGAGCCGTTTGCGGCAAGACGCCGCCTCCGCTATCCATCGTCCCGCCATGGCATTCCTTGCAGAGCTTGAACGTATCGCCGGAGCCGTCGAGCACCGGCTCGGTGAGATTCTCGCCGCCCGGGGCACCGTACCGCAAGGCGGCGCGGCGCTGGGTGAAGCCATGCGCTATGCCGCGCTCGGCCGCGGCAAGCGTCTGCGCCCATTCCTCCTGATCCAGTCCGCGCGCCTGTTCGGCGTATCCGAGCCCGGCGCGCTCGACGCGGCCTGTGCGCTGGAATGCGTCCATTGCTATTCCCTGGTGCATGACGACCTCCCCGCCATGGACGACGATGCAGTCCGCCGCGGGCGCCCCACGCTCCACGTCGCCTTCGACGAAGCGACCGCCATCCTCGCCGGGGATTCGCTCCTGACATTGGCCTTCGAGATCCTGAGCGCGCCCGAGACCTGCGCCGATGCGGCGGCCCGCGCCGAGCTTGTCCACCTGCTTGCCAAGGCCAGCGGCTGGCAGGGCATGGCGCTCGGCCAGGCGCTCGACCTCTCCGCCGAGCAGCAGCCGTTCTCGCCAGAGGAAACGGTCACGATGCAGGCGTTGAAGACCGGGGCCTTGTTCCGCTT
>CAYUTT010000347.1:0-2743 GCA_964447575.1 uncultured Methyloceanibacter sp. | reverse complement strand
TCTCGACGGCCGTGTCGAGCGCGCCCTGGGCGACCGCCCCCGGCAGGCCGCTGCGGCTCCGCAGGAGATACGGACGGTCCGGTCACGGAGAACCCTGGAGGCAAGTCCACCGCGGCAGGACCCGGAGGCGGCGGCGGCGCGGCCGGCGGGGCTTGATCGATTTGCAGGACCGCGACCGGCTCGCCGGAATTGCTGCCCGGGAGAAACATGAGCAGGGCGACGCCGAGCACCAGCGTCCAGAACACAATCCCAGCAGCGACGGCCAGGGCTTTCATCTCTTCGTCCTCACCACTTCCCGGCCGTCATCTGGGGCTTGCGCCATCCCTCCGGGGTCACCGCGATCCGAATCGACAGGACTAGTTGGCTTCCGCCTTCTTCTTGGCTTCCGTGTCGACCGACTTGATGCCCCTCAGGAGATCGAGGGCGTAATTGAGCTGGGTGTCCTTCTCCTTGTCCTCGGGCACGTAGGAGGAGCTTCCAGAGGCCTCTTCCTCCTCCTCGCCTTTGAGATGCCCGCGCAGATTGGCTTCGCCGCGGGTGCCCTGGACCTCTTGCTTCTTCTTGAGCTCCTCAGGCAGCTCTTCCTCGACGACGATCTCGGGGTCGATGCCTTTAGCCTGAATCGAACGGCCCGACGGCGTGTAGTAGCGCGCCGTGGTGAGCCGGAGCGCCCCATTCGAGCCGAGCGGAATGATGGTTTGCACCGAACCCTTGCCGAACGAACGGGTGCCGATGACCGTCGCGCGTTGATGGTCTTGAAGCGCGCCCGCAACGATCTCCGAGGCCGATGCCGAGCCGCCATTGATGAGGACGACCAGCTTGGCGCCGTCGGTGATGTCGCCCTGCCGCGCGTTCGAGCGTTGCGTCTCCTCGAGATTGCGTCCGCGCGTCAGCACGATCGCACCCTGGTCGAGGAAGGCGTCGGACACCGAGATGGCTTGATCGAGCAGGCCGCCGGGATTGTTGCGCAGGTCGATCACGTATCCCTTGAGCTTCGTCCCGAGCTGCTTCTTGAGGTCATCGACCGCCTTTTGCAGGTTTTCGGTGGTCTGCTCGTTGAACGTGGTGACCCGGATATAGCCGACATCCTCGCCCTCGGCGTTGTATCTCACCGGGTTGATGTGGATCATGTCGCGGACCACCTTCACTTCGAAGGGGTCCTCGACGCCCTTGCGGACGATGGTCAGCGTGATCGGCGAGTTCACCGGACCACGCATCTTTTCCACCGCCTCTTGCAGCGTGAGGCCGAAAATCTGCTCCTTGTCGAGATGCGTGATGAGATCGCCGCTCATCAGCCCGGCACGCGCCGCGGGTGTATCCTCGATTGGAGACACGACTTTGACTACGCCGTCCTCCATGGTGACCTCGATGCCGAGCCCGCCGAACTCGCCGCGGGTCTGCACCTGCATGTCGCGGAAATGCTTCGGATTGAGGTAGGCGGAGTGCGGGTCGAGCGCGGTCAGCATACCGTTGATTGCCGACTCGATCAGTTTGGCGTCCTCGGGCGCCTCGACATAGTCGGCGCGTACGCGTTCCAGCACCTCGCCGAACAGGTCGAGCTGCTTGTAGATCTCCGAGTTCGCCGCGGTTGCCGACTGGCTTTTGGCCAGGCTCACCATCGTCGACCCGGCAGCGAGCACGGCCAACACCAGAAGCGCCCAAAGAGCGTATTCGGTTCTCCGCATCATCCTTGCACCTTCCCGGATGCCTCGGCCCACCATGGGCCGGGGTCTACTGGCCTTCCGTCCTTTCTGAATTCGACATAGAGGACGGGGCGTGAACTTTCTTCACCGCTGCTGCTCGGCTCCACTGGACTTCCCATCGCCGCGATGGGCTCTCCGGCAAGCACGAATTGGCCGAGGCTCACGTCAATGCGGTTCATCCCCGCAAGCAAAATATGATAGCCCCCGCCCGCGTTGATGATCAAGAGTTGGCCATAGGACCGGAAGGGGCCAGCATACACGACCCAACCGTCGGCTGGCGCCGTAATCCGGGCTTCCTCGCGGGTTTGCAGGGACATTCCCCTGAGGGTTGTTCCGGCGGGATCCTTGTCGCCGAATCCGTTCATCTGCCGCCCTTGGGCCGGCAGCTTTAGGGTGCCCTTGGCCCGTTCGAACGGCATGGCAGGCTTCAGGCGGTCCGGGCTCGCGAAGGCCACTTTGGTCGATTCCGGCTTGATCTCGATCACATTCTCATTCGCGGGGGTTGCCATGACTTCCTGTTGCAACCGCGCCCGCAGCGCCTTCTCGGCGGCGATCTCGGCCTCGTACTGCGCGACCTCGGCCTTGGCGATCTGGACCTCGAGCCGCTCGATCAGCTCGTTCAGGGTCGTGACCTCGCCGGCGAGCTGTTCCGCCGACTGCGTCAGCTCCGTCAGCTCCACCTGGCCTTGCGCGAGCTTCGATTTCTTCTCTTCGATAAGACGGTCGAGCCGCGCCTGCTCGGCCGCGAGCTGGTCGGCCTCACGCTTTTGCTCGTCGCGCTGGGTCCGGATGCTGTCCTCGAGCCTCACCAGCCCCGCCAGCTCCTCCGAGAGATTGTCGGCCTGATATTTGAGCTCCGGGAAGACCTTGGCGAGCAGCTTGGCCCCGCGCACCACGGCCAGTGCATCGTCCCGACGCGTCACGATCGCGGGCGGTGGCGTCCGCCCGATCCTCTGCATCGCGCTCAACATCTTGACGATTGCCACCTTCCGTTCGGTGATCGAGGTCTGGATGACTGTAACCTGCTCGGTGAGCTCGGC
>CAYUTT010000346.1:0-2752 GCA_964447575.1 uncultured Methyloceanibacter sp. | reverse complement strand
TGCCCTTCGTGCTGCTCCGGAGCTTCACCGCGCCGTTCTACGCGCGCGGCGACACGGCGACGCCGGTGAAGGCGGCGTTGCTGGCGGCGGCCATCAACGTGGCGCTGAAGGTCGTGCTCATGGGACCGCTGGCGCAGGTCGGCCTCGCGCTCGCCACCTCGATCGGCGCCTGGATCAATTTGAGCCTGCTGGCTTATCTCGCCCGGCGTCAGGGCTTCGCCGTCTCAGGCACGGCCATCGGCCGTCCCGCCGCCAAGCTCGTGCTCATCGGCGTGGTGTTCGCGGGCCTCCTCTATGCCGGTGCGGTCGGGCTCGCAAACGCGCTTCAAGACTTGCCGCGTTTCCGCGAAGAGACCGCGCTCGCCATTCTCGTGGCCGCGGGCGGGCTGATCTATTTCGTGATGGTCTTCGCCATTCTCGGACGAAAGTGGTTCAACGGCTTGCTGCGCGATGTCTCGGCCGCAGCAACCACGGAAGCCCCCGCCGAGATCGCGCAATCCGACCCCCTCGAAGACTCCGCCGCGCTGCCGGACTCGGAGCCGCCGCCGAGGGCTTAAGCCTTGTGCAGGTCCACGAGTTCTACGTCCCGCTCGTCGATGGTCCGGCCGAGGAAGATCGCGCCGACCCGCGCGAAGCGCTCGGGCGAATCCGTGGCGAAGAAGCGGATGGCAGGACCCTCGCCCGCGCCGTTCGATGCAATGCCGCCGCTTGCCAGCGCCTCCGCCACTGCCGCCGCCGTCGTCTCCGCGGAATCGACCAGCGCGACGGCCGCGCCCACGGTCGTCCGGATGGCGTTTGCGAGCACCGGAAAATGCGTGCAGCCAAGCACCAGCGTGTCGGGTGCGTCCGCGCCGGCGAAGAGGGGGCCGAGATAATGCGCGGCGGTCGCGAGCGTGGCCGGCGCCTCGGCCCAGCCTTCTTCGGCCAGCGCGACGAACACCTGGCAGGGCTGCTGCACCACCTCGGCGTCGGCCATCAGCCGTTGGATCGCCCGCGCATAGGCCCCGCCTTTGACCGTGCCTTCGGTGGCGATCACGGCGATGCGCTTGTTCCTGGTCGCGGCCACGCCGGCCCGCGCGCCGGGCTCGATCACGCCGATCACCGGCACAGGGTCCCACGACTCTTGCAAGACATAGAGCGCGACCGCGGACGCCGTGTTGCAGGCGATCACCACCATCTTCACGCCTTCGCCGAGCAAAAGCCGGGTGGCTTGCAGCGCGTAGGCCTGCACGGTCTCGGCGCTCTTGGTGCCGTAGGGAAGCCGCGCGGTGTCGCCGAGATAGACGAAGCGTTCGTCCGGCAGCCGGCGCGCCAGCGCGCGCAGCACCGTCAAGCCGCCCATACCGGAGTCGAAGACTCCGATCGGCCGGCTGTCACCTGCCATCGGGGGTCCCCGCGAACGCCTCGAAATAGCGCTCGATGAAATGACGGTAGACCGCAGTCAATTGCTCGAGATCGCCGACTTTGACGTTCTCGTCCGTCTTATGGATTGTCGCGGTGGTGAGCCCGAATTCCACGACCGGGCAATAGTCCTTGATGAAGCGCGCATCCGAGGTGCCGCCGTCGGTGGAGAGCGACGGCGTGAGCCCGGTGATCGCGTGCACCGCGTCGCTCAGAAGCGCGTCCAGCGGCCCGGGCTCCGTGAAGAAGGCATGGCCGGGCGGATCGAACGCGAGCGTGAAGTCGAGCTCGCTGCCGGCGAGAGTCGCTGCGGCCTGCGTGCGCAACAGCTCCTGCAGCGCGTCGGGCGTATGCCGGTCGTTGTAGCGGATATTGAACTTGGCCTCGGCGCTGGCCGGGATCACGTTCACCGCCGGATTGTCCACGTCGATGCTGGTCACTTCCAGGTTCGACGGCGAGAAATGGGCGCTGCCATAGTCGAGCGGCGTGTCGTAGAGCTTGGCCAGCACCTGGACGATGCCCTTGACCGGGTTTGCCGCGAGATGCGGATAGGCGACATGGCCTTGGCTGCCGGTCACCGTGAGGCGGCCGTTGAGGCTGCCGCGCCGTCCGATCTTGATGGTCTCGCCGAGCCTGGACGTGTTCGACGGCTCACCCACGATGCAGTGGTCGGGTTTGAGCCCGTTCTCCTCCATCCATTTCAGCACCTTCCGCGTGCCGTTGATGGAGGGCCCTTCCTCGTCGCCGGTGATGAGCAGGCTGATCGTCCCCTCGATCTCGCGGTTCTTTGCCCTGACATAGTCCATGGCCGCGGCGGCGAAGCAGGCGATCGCGCCCTTCATGTCGGAGGCGCCGCGGCCGTAGAGGACCCCGTCGGCGATCTCCGCGGCAAAAGGGGGATGGCTCCAGAGGCTCTCGTCGCCAGGCGGCACCACGTCGGTGTGCCCGGCGAAGCACAGATGCGGCGGCCCGTCGCCGATCCGGGCCACGAGATTGTCGATGGCCGGCGTCCCCTCCTCGGTGAAGGTCAGTCTGTCGCAAACGAACCGCGCCTTCGTAAGCGGCTCGATCAAGACCTCGAGCGCGCCCGCGTCCTCCGGCGTGACGCTCGGGCAGCGGATCAGGCTTTGCGCGAGCGCGATTGCCTTCTCGCCGGGCGTGGTCATGAAACCGGTCCTTGGTCGGAGCGTGGCGGGAGTGCCACGTTCTCGGGAACATGACGGCGCCCCGCCCGCCTGGCAAGCGCGCCGAGGTCCAAGGCGCCTTGATGCACCGTGGTTTCTTTCTCGCGGGTAACCGGCGTCCCGCCCTAGCCGATGGCCGCGAGCGGATCGCCCCCAAAATGATTCTG
>CAYUTT010000345.1:0-2757 GCA_964447575.1 uncultured Methyloceanibacter sp. | reverse complement strand
TAGGATGGACCGACCGACGTTCGAGGAATATGGCGCAACCCGACCAGGGGTGACCCAGGGTTGCCTGGCGCGCGAGACCTTCGCCTTTCCCCCGCGCCGGCGATCGGGCATGAAAGTATCGAGCGCGCCCGATGTGCAGGCGCGTGCTTCTCTCGCGAAGGCCTTTCATCGAGGCCCCCCGTTTCTGTCGGCCGAATGGCCGGTGGTTACGGCTGCGCTACCGGGCGGTTCTTGGGAAAGCACGAGCCCGGTAAGCTGGCGGAGTCGAGGCTGGCCCGGTGGACTGCTGCAACAGCTCCGCCGGGCCAGACCCCTGTTACGGTGGAGGACGTCGACTCACGTCGGGGTCTTCGGTCCTGGCTGATCCAGGCGTGCCCGTCTCGGAGGTATGAGCCCGCGAGAGGGCATTCGACCACGCGATCAGCTCGCGCCGCCGGTAGCGGACGCAACGACGGGAGATTCCCACGAAAGGCGGCCCGCCGCCTCGGGTTCGTCGGTTCTGAAGGAACCGGGCAGTGAGCCCGAGAAAGGCCGCGGCTTCGCGCTCGCTGATCAGCGCATCGAGGTAGTCGCGGTCATCCGCATTCGAGCTGTCTTCTGCGGTGCGCTTGGCTTTCCGCTTCATCGTCGCGCTGGCCCCCGCTGTGCTCCAAGCAGTAGCATCGGCGGGCTCTAGCGCGGTTCAGCGGAGTTTGGAATGCCAA
Source organism: uncultured Methyloceanibacter sp. (assembly GCA_964447575.1). Lineage (GTDB taxonomy): Bacteria > Pseudomonadota > Alphaproteobacteria > Rhizobiales > Methyloligellaceae > Methyloceanibacter. Next base: position 2,053 of record CAYUTT010000345.1, on the reverse strand, counting down.
AACCGGACAAACGCTCGTCAAATAAAGGCCCTTCCTGTCCGCTGTCTTTGAGCTGATCTGCGCTCGCGAATAATCGTCGGCAGGTGTACGACGGCTTCATGGTCGATCGGTACCAGCAAATCGTGAAGGAATTGATGGCACTTTGACATACCGTCAGCCCCAGTGTTAGATATCGTGACCCGACGACCTAGCTTATGCTCCCAGAAATCCATATGTCGATTTGCCCATTTCCGTAGAGCTAGCTTAGGGCGACCGCGGGGCGGCGCTGGCAAATGAGTTAGCGCCATTTCCATTGACGAGATAAACTCCATAACGTCGTCGAGTAACTTATTAGTATCCATCTCACAGTCATGAGCGTAAGTCATTTCCCTATACCAAGAATGTGCGGGGCCTTTTGTATTAATTACCTGTAACACTTCGGCAAATCTTCTCCCAAAGAGTAGCGCCTGATGATGTGTCGATATCGTATTATTTAATTCATGGAAATCTTGCTCGCTCATGAGATCGAGAAAATATTGAGCCGCTAGATTGTAGCAATGTTTATAAAACTGTCTTCTCGCCCTAAAAATATCACGAATGTCCGCAATTTTTTTCAAGTCGCGAGGGTGATAGTGGCCAATTGTTCTATAGGCCAAAAAGAGCTTACGAACTGGAAGTTGTTGCGCTGTCATTGGAATTTATGAGATCTTGCCGGTGGCTTGGCGAGAGAAAACGCGTGCGTCGACCCGCTTGGCCGCTGCCTGGACCGGCTCGTCCGCAAGATGTGCGTATCGTGCAGTGGTCTGTACTTGCTTGTGACCCAGGAGCTTGCTGATAATCGCCAGGCTTTCGCCATTGGCCAGGGCGGTCGAGGCGAAGGAATGCCGGAGGTCGTGGATGCGAACACCCGGCAGGGCTGCGCGGGCGCGGATCCGGCGCCACGGCCGCTGCAAGTCGGTTAGATGGGCGCCAGGCCTCTGGCCCGTGATCACGAAAGGGTTGTCGGGCAGTCGCTCGATCGAGCTAAAAACCTTCACGGCCTCTGGTCCGAGGTAGACCCGGCGCGCGCCGGTCTTGCCGTCCGGCAGCTCCAGCGTCGCCTCGCGAACGTCCTCCCAGCGCAACTTCTGGATCTCGGACAGCCGGCAGCCGGTCAGCGCAAGCAGGCGAATGGCGTTGAGCGCCGGCAGCATCGCGGGTTGTTCCGCCTCGAGCTCGGCGAGCGTCGCCCAGAGGCGATCGTACTCGTCAGGGGAGAGGAACCGAGCGCGTGGGGTCTCGGCATACTTCGTCATGTGCCAGCAGGGGTTGAAGCCCTCCGGCAGAAGGCCCCAGTCGCCTGCCGCGAGCGTGAACATGACCGAGAGCACACCGAGGGTTCGGTTAGCCTGGTAGGGGATGTGGCGAAGATCGTGATGCAGCCGCGCCACATCCGAACGCTTGACGTCGACCAGCTTCAGGCTGCCGATTCGCGGCTTGATGAACAGGTCGACCGAGCGGCGATACTCGGCCTGGGTCGAGGGCTTACAGCGGGGAGGCACCACATACTCGCTCAGAAAACGGTCGCAGAGCGCGCCGACCGTAGGTGCGAGCCGACGGGTTCGGATCTGCTCCGCTGGGTCATCGCCACGCGCAACTTGACCCCTGAGATCCTGTGCGTGACGGCGTGCCTGGTCTGGCGTGACACCACCATGGCGCCCCAGTCCGATACGTCGCGTCCGGCCTCCGGCTCGGTACTGAAGCACGTAGACCTTGCGGCCGGAGGTCCGAACACGAACGCCGAACCCGTCAAGATCGTCGTCCCAGCGGAAGTAGTCGGTCTCGCCCGGCTGGAGCGCGTCCACGAAGCGTTTGGTGATGCGAGGCATTCGGCCTCCCCTGGGAAGCGTATGGGAAGCAGCAGGAAGCGAAATCAGGCGTGATCAGGAGTAGCTCATTCGGAACGGCCTGTCTACAACACATTGAAGAAAAGGTATAAATCGTAGCATGGCGTACCATGGCGTAGGTAGGCGTAGGTGGTGCAAGCTATCTCATAACCTGAAGGTCGCAGGTTCGAATCCTGCCCCCGCAACCA
>CAYUTT010000344.1:1406-2768 GCA_964447575.1 uncultured Methyloceanibacter sp. | reverse complement strand
AGGCGTCCGCTACTTCTGAGATCCGCCCGCCGCGCCGCTCGCCGCTCCGCTCTCGAGAAGCGCAAACAGATCCGCGATCTGGCCCATGCTGTAACCGTCGAGCAGGTCCTCGGGCATGGTCGAGATATCGGAAACGCGGCGGCTTCTAATGTCGGACTTCCTGATTTCGAGCGGCCGGTCCTGGTCCGGGAGCATGAACAAAATTTTCTCGCTGTCCTCGGAAAGGATCAGACCATTGTGCAACTCGTTGTTCGTCGTATGGATGATATAGGACTGATACTGGTCCGAGATGGTCTTCGACGGCCACAGCACGGCCTCCACCATATCGCGGCGGTTGAAGCGATTGGCAATGGTCGTCAGATCGGGCCCATAGTCCTTGCCCAGATCGCCGAAGCGATGGCACTTCGAGCACTCCGCCTCGTAGACCTCCCGGCCCCGCTCAGCCCTGGCTCTAGTGGTCATCGGGTCGTACAGCATGAACTCAAAGATCTCTTCCTGGCTCACGCCGCGCACGCCTTTCCTAGCCAGCTCATTGGCCCGCTCGTAACTGCCCTTGGCCGCCGTCGCGCTCGTGGCCGGCGCAAAATCGGGAATCGCCTGGTAGGCCATCTGCTTTTCCTGCGCGTCGAAAAATTCCAACGAGGAGTCGAACAGCAGCAGAATGAAGCCCGGAAAGCTCCCGCCGCCGCGCCAATGGCGAGCCTGTTGGAACCATGAGACCAGCGTTCGTTTCTGCTCGGGTGTCCAGCCTTGCCTGATCGTTCGCAAGCAGTAGACGTAGTGAATCTGAAGCGGCTGCTTTTCGTCGCCCCTTGGCATCGCCGCCAGAATTTTCCCGATCGCCTCGGGCTGGCCGGCGTAGCCCAAGGTGAGCGCATACTCCATGTTGAGACGATCGTCGGCTGCCGGAAAACGCGGCAACAATAGGTCGCTCACCTGTTTGCGCAATGCGGGCGGGCATCCCGCCTTCAACTCGATGCAAGCCAGATGGAACGCTCGCAGCAGCCGTAGGGTGTTCTCGGGCGATAGGTCGCCGCGCTTTAGCCAGCCAAGCTGCGCTTGCAGCACCGGGCCGATCTCCGCCTCGGATGCAGCCGTGCGAACCAGCGCCACTTGCCCCTCGATCGCCGCCAAGGGGTTTGTCTCCGCCAGTACACGGTCCTTCCACTCCACGCGTGGCGTGCGCTCCAGGGCCAGCCGTCCGGCGTAGCGAACGAAACGGTCAGAGTCGTTCAGCAGCGCATAGATATCGCCGACGGGCGCGAAGCTCGGCGCTTCGGGAGTAAGGCCCATTCGCACCAACGCTTCCGCCGCGCGCCGCCGCACAAAGGCGTCGGCATCCTTGAGGCCCCGGGCCGCCAC
>CAYUTT010000344.1:0-1306 GCA_964447575.1 uncultured Methyloceanibacter sp. | reverse complement strand
CCCCAACTCGATAAAGGCTGCGGCTGCCGCAAGGCCGCCATCACGCCGTCGGCTTGCTTCCAGCTGTCATTGGCTTGACGGCCGCGGTAAGCCACCCGGTAGAGGCCGCCTCGCGTGTCGCGCCCACCCATCGTGAAGTATAGGAACCCATCTGGGCCGACTTTAGCGTCCGTCACGTTGAGGGGCTCGCCGTAGACGAAGTCCGTCGGATCTTCCGTGGTCTTATAGGTGGCGCCGTCGCGCGCTGTCTTAGACATCACAATGCGCCCGCGCGACCAGTCGGCTTGGAAGAAGACTCCAAGATACTCCGGCGGGTAGGCATGATGCTGATAGAAGTCAACGCCGACCGGCGAGCCGCGCCCCAGATCGCTCATGGGCGGCAGGGAGTCGAGATAGTAGGCGGGAAACTTGCCCGATCCCGTTCGCCAGCCGTAATCGCCGCCCGGCACGGCGTGCACCGAGCGCACTTCGCGATACCACGGCAGGTTGATGTCCCACTCCATGTCGCTGTCGAAGGTGAACAGCTCGCCTTCCCAGTTGTAGGCGTGGTTGTAGGGGTTGCGGAATCCGCCGACCAGCAGCGTGTACTTCATCGCTTCGCGGTCGAGGCCTAAGATCGCTCCGCCCGGCGCCATGATTCCCGAGGCGTGTCCGCGCGCATCCATGTAACGATCGAGAAGCTGCGACTCCCGATAGCCGGCCATGGGAGAAAGCGGCTCGATCATCTCTTGCGGCACGAAGGTGTGATTGCCTACCAGCACGGAGATCGAGCCGTCCGGCGAGCGGCGGATATCGTGCGGCCCATGTTCTCCCATGGGCCCGGTAAAAGCATGCAGCATCTCGAAGGTGTCCGCCTGGTCATCGCCATTGGTGTCCTCGAGCTTGTAGAGGCCGGCTTGGGGCTTGGCGGCGTTGTTGCCAATGGGGACATCGTTACCGACGACGTAGAGCGTGCGGCCCTCAAACCAGAGGCCCTGCGCGTGCTGCACTTTGTCGCTGAAGATCTTTTCCGATTCAAAGATGCCGTCGCCGTCGTTGTCGAGCAGCAACGTGGGATGGCCCCGCTCCTTCGAGACTACAGGCCTTCCAAAACTATCGAAGGTCAACTGGATGAGGCTGTCCGTGTTCCCTTCCGGCAAGACGCTTTCGACGACGAACCCTGGCGGCGTCTGGAAGCGGCCTCCGGCCTCCGGCTCTTCCCGGCTACAGCCCGCCAGCAGGAACAAGGCCGCCGCCGAAACCGTGATGAAGCGCAAGGATCTCATTTGTGTCGTCCGCCGAGTTACAAGTTTAGCGGAATGAAGGG
>CAYUTT010000343.1:0-2778 GCA_964447575.1 uncultured Methyloceanibacter sp. | reverse complement strand
TCGTAATAGACGCGCATGACTTCACCCCAAAATTGACGTGCTGGAATATCCGATGCGGACCTAAGAGGAAACAGCAATTCCGAAGAGTGCGGCGAGTTTGCCTCTTACTTCACTTAGCGTTTCGGCGCTTACGTGGCCCGCGCTTTTGAACGCCCGAACCGCAGGGTCTATGGCTCTAATCTGATCCACGAGCACAAAACCACTCACCCGTCCAACTGGCGGCAAGACGACGTTGAACCGCCAGGGCCGCTCTGTGCGGGTGATCGGGCATACGATAAAGACCGAAGACGCGGCGTTGTATTCACGCGCGGTGAGGACCAGCGCAGGCCGCCGGCCCGCCTGGTCCCGCCCTGCGGGAGCGCCGAAATCGATCCAAAGCACCTCACCGGCATCAGGAACGCTTCCGTTTCTTAGGGGCACGCGCGATTCCCATCTCTTCGTCGCTCGGGGCTATATCGCTCCAGTCATCGTCGGGCAAAATCTCAGTCCCGACATCCGGGCCCCAATCGACCAAGGGCGGAGGTTCGGTGCCAGGAGGAATCTGTGCGAGGAGGTCTTCGAGCCGGTAATAAGGAATCTTCGGCGCGGCGGGCTCTATTGTGAGCTTGCGGCCTTCTTTTTCAAGCTCGACCGTCTTGCCCGGAGCAAGCTCGAGGTCTTCCGCGAGCCTCCTCGGGAGGCGGACGGCGAGGCTGTTGCCCCATTTGGCGATTTTGACCTTCATGGTTCTCTCACTTTCGGATATACAATGTATATCCGATGCTCCCATGCCGCAAGGCGAGCTACATCCGGTCCGGCCCCCGGGCGATGGCCGCGAGGCCCGTGCGGCAGACCTCGACTAGGCCGAGCGGCTGCATCAGGGCGATGAACTGCTCGATCTTCGACTGCTTGCCGGTGATCTCGAACACGAAATGCTCGGTCGAGGCGTCGATCACCTGGGCGCGGAAGGCCTCCGCCAGACGCAAGGCCTCCACCCGCTTCTCGCCCGTCCCCGCCACCTTGACCATGGCCAGCTCGCGCTCGATGGGGGTGCCGGTGACGGTGAGGTCGGTGACGGAGTGGACCGGCACCAGCCGGTCGAGCTGATTCTTGATCTGCTCGATGACCATGGGCGTGCCGGCGGTGACGATGGTGATGCGCGACAGATGCGCCTCGTGCTCGGTCTCCGACACGGTGAGCGACTCGATGTTATAGCCGCGGCCCGAGAACAGGCCGATGACGCGCGCGAGCACGCCGGGCTCGTTGTCCACGAGCACGCTCATGGTGTGGGTTTCGAGCTTCTGCTCCTTCTTCTCGAGCGAGTAGGCAGACCCCGGCTGCGCCATCAGACCATCACCTTGCCTTCCTCGGTGATGGCCTTCTCGAGGTCCTCCTCGGTGAGGTCGTCGCCCATCAGCATGTTGTTGTGCGCTTCCCCGCTCGGGATCATGGGGAAGCAATTGGCATGCTTGTCGACGCGGCAGTCGAAGATGACGGGCCTCGGCGTCGCGATCATCTCCTTGATCGCGTCGTCGAGCTCGGAGGGCTTCTCGGCCCGGATGCCGACCGCCTGATAGGCCTCGGCGAGCTTCACGAAGTCGGGCAGCGCTTCGGTATAGGAGTGCGAGTAGCGGCCGCCATGCAGCAGCTCCTGCCACTGGCGGACCATGCCCATATACTCGTTGTTCAAGATGAAGATCTTGATGGGCAGGTCGTACTGCACCGCCGTCGACATTTCCTGCATGGTCATGAGCACCGAGGCTTCGCCCGCGATATCGATGACGAGGCTGCCGGGATGCGCCATCTGCACGCCGACCGCGGCCGGGATGCCGTAGCCCATGGTGCCCAGCCCGCCGGAGGTCATCCAGCGGTTCGGTTCCTCGAAATGGAAGAACTGGGCCGCCCACATCTGATGCTGGCCGACTTCCGTGGTGATGTAGACGTCGTGACCGCGGGTGAGCGCATAAAGTCTCTCAATCGCGTATTGCGGCATGATCACGTCGTCGCGCTTCTTGTAGCGCAGGCAGTGGCGCCCCCGCCATTTGTCGATCTGCGTCCACCAGGTCTTGAGCGCGGCCTTGTCCACCTTCGGCTTGCGCGCGTTCCATGCCGCGATCATCTGGTCGAGCACGTGGGCGCAGTCGCCGACGATGGGGATGTCGACATGCACGTTCTTGTTGATGGACGAGCGGTCGATATCGACGTGGATCTTCTTCGATCCCGGCGCGAAGGCGTCGAGCCGCCCGGTGATGCGGTCGTCGAAGCGCGCGCCGATGCAGATCATCACGTCGCAATCGTGCATGGCGTTGTTGGCTTCGTAGGTGCCGTGCATGCCGAGCATGCCGAGCCACTGCTTGTCGGAGGCCGGGTAGGCGCCGAGGCCCATCAGCGTCGAGGTGATGGGATAGCCGGTCATGCGCACCAGCTCGCGCAGGCGCTCAGTGGCCAGCGGGCCGGAATTGATGATCCCGCCGCCGGTATAGAAGATCGGGCGCTTGGCGTTTGCCATCAACTCGACGGCGGCCTCGACCGCGCCGGGATCGCCCTCTTTCGCCGGCCGGTAGCTCTTGTGCTGCGAGTTCGAGAGCCCCGCATAGGTCCCCTTGGCGAACTGCAGGTCCTTGGGAATGTCGACGACGACGGGGCCGGGGCGCCCGGAGCGGGCGACGTAGAACGCCTCGTGCAGGATGGTGCCGAGCTGGTTCACGTCCTTCACCAGGTAATTGTGCTTGGTGCAGGGGCGCGTGATGCCGACCGTGTCGCATTCCTGGAAGGCGTCGTTGCCGATCAGATGGGTCG
>CAYUTT010000342.1:0-2786 GCA_964447575.1 uncultured Methyloceanibacter sp. | reverse complement strand
GACCCGGCCGCAATCCATACCTGCGACTTGAAAGAAGTAGCGGAAGCCAGGCGAGGCGCCAGCAGGACCTCCGATTAGACGAGGAAAAGGCTTGGCTTGACGGCGCATCCGTTGAGGACCTTCGGCAAATCGCAGCCACAAGCGGGTCTGCCACCGAACCATTCTCCTGGAACCAAGAGACTGCCTACTCGGTTGTTAAGGGAAGAGTTGAGGGTCTGTGGCTTTCAGCCCTTTCGTCCCCCGAACCACAGTCTCATGGAGATCCAGAAATGAAACGTTACATCGGCCCATTGTCAGCCCTCGCCCTGCTTGCTTTCGCTAGTCCCGCAATAGCCGCGGATGTGTCTGGCAAAATTCAAGAGATCAATGAAGAAGCGCGGACCATCATTCTCGAAGATGGCTCGAGCTATCAGCTTGGTCAGGGCGTTGCCCTTGAAGGGTTCTCCGTTGGCCAGGAGGTGACTCTCTCGCTGGAAGACGAAGACGGCAAGATGGTTGCGCAAGACGTTGAGCCCGCCGCCTCACCTGAACCTGCTCCTGCTGATGAGCCTGCGCCGGCCGAGTAGTTTCTTGAAAGGTCTCGGACATGAAGGAGAGCCCGCTAACAGGCGGGCTCTCTCTTTAGAGCTCTCATCGACTCCGTTTCCGCCCAGTTTCTTGCTGGTGAGCGGCCTGTAAGGCGATCGCTCAGGCTGGCGAGATTGCGGCGGCCCCGCCAGAAACCGCAGGACCCCTGGGTCAGCTTCTGACCGATGTTGTTCTCTAATTCCGGGACTGGGTGTCAAGCTCTCCGCGATCATCCTTGCCGGGTCCATGGTTCTCTTCGCGGTAGGGGCTTGCGTAAGAAAGTTGGTACGGTAGTCAGCGGTTCTCTCTTCCTGCAGCCTCCCGCTTTCACGTTAGGTCACGGCCCTCGGCCGACTTGCATGATATTGCACGGTTTAGCGGAACGGCTAGCCGAGCGTGTAATCGCCACATTTTAGGCTACTACTGACGATGCCCTAACTTCTCGTCGGGACGGCTAGTTGGCGGACATCATCCTCATCAACCCTCGTTTCGAGCTCTCTTTTTGGGGGATGGAACACAGCATGCGGCTATTCGGCAAGCGCGCCAACTTGCCGGTCGCCTGCCTCGCTTTGCTCGCCGCCCTCGTTCCTGACCATCATCAAGTGACCTTGATCGACGAGAATGTCGAGGACATCGACTTTGACCGCCTTGGCCATGCCGACCTCGTCTGCTTGACAGGTATGAGCATTCAGGGACGACGGCTGGTGGAGATCCTGGAAGTGTGCAGATCGCGCGGCGTCATGACCGTTGTTGGCGGCCCAATGGCAACGGTCGAGCCAGAAGCTCTAGAGGAGTTTGCTGATGTCGTCTTCCTTGGCGAAGCCGACGATACCTGGCCCGAGTTCTTGCGCGAATGGGAGCAGGGTTGCCACAAGCGACGCTACGAGCAACCGGAAAAAACCGATTTGACGCGATTGCCGCTGCCGCGCGTCGATTTGCTCAAGGCGGATCGTTACATGTTCGGCAGCTTGCAGATTTCCCGGGGCTGCCCCTTCACTTGTGAATTTTGCGACATCATTGTCACCTTCGGCCGGCGCCCTCGTCTTAAGACGAGTGAACAGGTTTTGGCCGAGCTGGAAGCCTTCCAGCGCGCGGGGCTCGGGATCATCTTCGTTGTCGACGACAATCTGATCGGCAACAAGAAGGCGATCAAGCCCGTGCTCCGCGAGATTATCCGCTGGCAGCAAGAGCGTGCTTACCCGCTCACCCTCTTCACCGAGGCCTCTCTCGACCTGGCCGAGGATGAGGAACTCATGGAGTTGATGGGGCTTGCCAATTTCCAAAGCGTGTTCATTGGCATCGAGACGCCCAACGAGGACTCACTCCGCGAGACCAAAAAATACCAAAATGTGCGGCCTAACGCAGGCACGCTTCTTGAGCGAGTGCACCGCGTGCAACGGCACGGCATCGATGTCTGGTGCGGCATGATTGTCGGTTTTGACCATGACGATCCGTCGATCTTCGAGGTGATGCCGAAATTCCTTGCCGAGGCGCGCATCTCGGCTGCGCTGGTGGGTATGCTTTATGCAATCCCCACAACTCCGTTGTACGATCGACTGCGTGCGGAGAGTCGACTGAATGACGACGAAGCGAGAGAGAGATACGGCACAAACGTCATTCCACTGGGCATGTCGCGGCAGGAGTTACGAGACGGATTTATTCGAGTGATGCAAGCTTGCTATAGCGCCGACCACTACTTCCAGCGTCTTGACGCACAATTCCTAGACGAGAACTTCAAGTTCACGCTGCACGAGCTCCCCTATTGGAAGAGCCACCGCTGGGCGTGGCTTAAACGGTGCTTCTTCAACTACGTTAAATTCGCGTTCGTCGCCTCGCGACTGCTACGATTGGAGGATACGCTTCGCTCGAGATACCGGCGCCAGCTTCTAGCAGTCCTAGGGGCTCGCTGGCGCGAACCGCACATCTTGTTCATCTATGCGCTCAAGGTGAGCTTTCATTATCACTTCGCCGCAGTCGCTAGGGCTTTGGACAAAGTCCGTGAGACGAGCAGCGCTATGCCCACTGCGGGGCGGTCGTTCTCGCGTGTGAAGCGACGGGCCGAAGGACAAGCGGCCGCTTAACAAGTTCCCTTGTGACACCCCCTGGACTCAAGCACTTCACGGTCGAAAGTCTGCTCCTGGGGGCGTAGCGGACTCGATGCTGATGCGACGCTTTAGCCGAGTTTGAGAAATCGTGCCAGGCGCGTCCTTGAGCGCCAG
>CAYUTT010000341.1:0-2792 GCA_964447575.1 uncultured Methyloceanibacter sp. | reverse complement strand
GGGCGCGCTGGTTAGTGATCGTAGTATGAGCTCATGGGAGGGTGGGCATGCCCCAAGCCATTGGCGACGTCTTCGAGTCTGATCCGAAATCCAAGTATGCGAACCGGCTCGCTCACTCTAGAACAGAAGCCGTACAGCCGAGCAGTCCTAAGAAGCGATCGCCTCTGCCGTCGGTTCGCGAGATCGATGCCGCACTCGCGGCGAAATACGGTATCGCGCCGTACCGGGAGACCTGAAGCTAAGCAGGAGGGCTGGTTATGGGCACACGATCAAAGGGAAGGTCAACCCGCACCAGTCGCACAGATCAAGGATGGGCTGCTGAAGTTGTTAATGGCGTTGTGCGACAGCGGCGAATCGCAGGACTTCGCCCTGAGGTTCGTCCAGGCGGTCATGGACGAGCTGGCCAGCCTTCTCCGCAACCGAGGTTGATGCACTGAGATGCCCCAGGGTGGACGTTCTCATATGGGACGAAGGTGCCGCGCATTTCGAGCCGGCTTCCGAAGTGCCCGGTAATTGACGGCGAATGCTGCGAGTACGAGAGGAGATCCGAGGATCACCACGACCCAGGGCGGTTGAGGGTGAAAAGCCATCAGGATAGCCAGGAGCGAATAGCCGACCAAGGGTGCCCAAAAAACCAGCTTACTGCGTCTTAGCCAGGGGTTATGAGGGGCGCTTGTGGCAGGAATCGCGCGGATCATGGGGCAATCAGCTCCGAGCTCTGTTAAAGCCTTAGGTTGAATTTATAGAGGCGAACTCGACCGAAACGCAATATGCTTGTGAGATTGGTCAGGAGACGGCTCTCATCATCAGAGGCTTGCGCGGTTACCACCTCACGAGCCGGTTGTCGCACCTGCCCAAGAGCCGCTGCCACTCGCCGCGCTTCAGTCCGTTCAGCCTGCGGGAAACCGCCCGCGTGACGTCGGGATCGTGATCCTTAAGTCCGCAAGAACAGCCGGCGCGGAAGGCACCTGAGGTCGTTGAACGACATCGGGCAGAACGCTCGGCCGTCGATTAAGACGATGTAGCCCCGCGGCCTGCCCCAGATCCAGTCCATGTTGACGGCCGCCGGGGCAGCGGCCGCCGTGCAATGCCCGTGAACCATCATGCTCCGGCCCCTCCTATTACCGCGCGGTGAGCGGCAGCTTGCACGGCATCGACGCGCCCGAACTGGACGAGACGTTCTGGTGGCGGGGCCAGCAAATAGGGTGCGCACGATGGCTCTGTCCGCCCTTGAGGCGCTCACGGCCGGTGTCAAACTTCGCTGCGAGGCGGTCGAGCGGGACCGGCACGGCCGCCTCGTCGCCAAGGTCTTCTCGCCCAATGGATTCGACATCGGCCGCAGGTTGGTGTCCGACGGGTGGCCCTGGCGTACCGGCGATACTTGACGGACGATGTCGACGCCGAGGATGACATCGCAAGGGCGCGCGCCGGCGATCATCTCACCGCTGACGGCGAGAGCTTCCTCGTCCGGCGAGCCGGAGTGGCGCGATTTGGACCGGCTTGTGTGGATTCCCGAGAAATGCACGACCTTGCCTCATGCGCCTTGGCAGGTGAATCAACCTGTGGTATATATTCTGGTACGCGACTACCGCGTGACCGAATGCCTTCTGCCATGTCCAAACCCAAGAGGGGCGAACCTCCTTGCCATGTACCACAGTATTATAGAATGGACGACGTGCTACCGACGGGCGAACGACGGCCGCATTTCCGGGCCGACCAAGCCCGGCTCCGCGAGCCGTCTTTTCCGTCGCACATTCCTCCGGCTTGGCGGCTGACGCATGCAACCAGTCTCCTAGGTGGGTTCGTGTTCCATCAGGCAGACATGCCAGCATCACCCTGCATATGGAACCACCGATGGTCCAGGTTATCGATTTCCTCGCAGTACGCCAAAGGCGGCTTAGGCTCACACTTGAACCCGCACCTCTGCCCCATTCTGCTAGGGGACGGGCGGCAATTAGCGCAGCCTGCCTGATCGCGAGCAAAGCGTTTCAAGAATCAACAAGATGTGGAGCTCCGGAGGCTAAGCGGATCTTGGCAGAAGCGGGCGACACCCTCGCCACGATGGGCGATGAGTATGCGCTGAACGAGATCTGTGACCTGGCAATCAGCCTTCGGACAAAATCCGACCAGATCCGATTACCTCGGCGTGAAGTCAGGAAGATCACCGATATACCGATGGGCTTGTCGAGTAGGCTTGCAAAACGTGCGGGCGGGGGCGAGCATGAACCGGATGAATCTGAGTTTCAAACTTAAATCGTCCAGGTCACGTCCCGGGTGGTGGTGTAGGAGCTGTGGATAGATGGCCTGCCGCAGCTCTTCGCCGAGAAGCAAGAGGCGAGGGACCGCGCCTCGGCGCATTCCAGGTTCAGGCCTGCAGCGTCAGCAGTAAACCAGCGCTGTCGGTTGCGCTTTGAATCAGGAGTTGAAATCATACTCGCACACTGGTACCAGATAGTTGCGCCGGCAGACCGTTGTCGCCGGTTTGCGAGGTCGAAGGAGCTTCAACACAGCCGCCGCCAATAGGCGTGCACCTCGATCGCCTGCTCTCGTGGGGCTGACTGACAACAATCGTCGATTCGGGGAACAAGGAGGCGTCGGTCGGTTTGATCGAGACGAGATCTGCAGAACAGTGCCAACGAGAGCCGCCACTGGCTTCAGGTCAACCGGCCCAAGCAGGGCAGTCCTCTTCTGCGCGCGTTTCCGCCCCTCGCATCTCAGTCGTCATAACATGCTTCAACCAAGCCGCCTTTTTGCCAGACGCGATCCAGAGCGTGCTGAACCAGACGGTCCCC
>CAYUTT010000340.1:0-2794 GCA_964447575.1 uncultured Methyloceanibacter sp. | reverse complement strand
CTCGGCGTGCCTTATTGGCTGATGGAGAAGCACGGCGCGGTGAGCGAGGACGTTGCCCGCGCCATGGCGGGCGGCGCGCTGTCCCACAGCAAGGCAAGCTTGGCGGTGGCAGTGACGGGCATTGCCGGACCGGACGGCGGCACGCCGAAGAAGCCGGTGGGACTCGTCCATTTCGCCGCCGGGCGTCCCGACGGTCCAATGCATCACGATCGGGTGGTGTTTGGCGACCTCGGGCGGGGCGAGATCAGGCGGCGCAGCGTCGAGCGCGCGCTGTCGCTGCTCCGCTCACTGCTGTGAGGCGATCACCTCGGGCTTGGCCCCATAGACCTCGTCGGCGCGGGCCTCGAAGGCATCGGTGTATTTGCGCACGGCCTTGTCGAACAGCCCGCCCACCAGACGCTCGAACATGCGTGAGCTGAAGCTGTAGGCGATATAGAAATCGATGTCGCAGCCGCCGTCGCTGCGTGGAATGAAGTGCCAGCGGTTCTCGAGATGGGAGAAGGGACCGTCGAGATACTCGACGAAGATCGTGCGTGCCGTCGAATCGAGTATGACCTTGGTGGTGAAGCTCTCGCGAATGAGCTTGTACCCCACCGTCATGGTGGCAATAAGCGTCTCCGTCCGCTCGTCCTGCTCGCGCCGCTTGACCTTGAGCGCTTCGACCAGCGGTAGGAACTTGGGATATTCCTCGACGCGCGCGACCAGCGCATACATGGCGTCGGCCGAATGCGCGACGGGATGCTTGATCTCGTAGACGTGCATGGGATGTCGCCGGTGCCCGGGCTCAGGCGCGGAGAGAAGCTTGACGCGCGGCCTTGAGCCGCTCGAAATCCTCGGCGGCGTGATAGGAGGACCGGGTCAGGGGGCTCGAAGCCACGAGAAGGAAGCCTTTGTTCTCGGCGGTGTGCTTATAGGATTGGAAGGCCTCGGGCGTGACAAAGCGGTCAATGGCCGCATGCTTGCGCGTGGGCTGGAGATATTGGCCGATGGTGAGGAAATCCACCTCGGCCGCCCGCAGATCGTCCATCACGCCCGCGATCTCCTCGTCGGTCTCGCCGAGCCCCACCATGATGCCGGACTTGGTAAAGAGCGATGGATCGCGCCGCTTCGCCTCCTTCAGAAGCGCGAGCGAGTGGCGATAGTCCGCCCCCGGACGAATGCGCCGGTAGAGCGCGGGCACCGTCTCCACATTGTGGTTGAAGACGTCGGGGCGCGCCGCGACGACGATCTCGAGCGCGCCCGGCTTGCGCATGAAATCCGGGGTCAGCACCTCGATGGTGGTGCCAGGCGCGGCGTCCCTGATGGCGGCGATAGTCTCGGCGAAATGGGTCGCGCCGCCATCGGCGAGATCGTCGCGGTCCACGGACGTCACCACCACATGGGCGAGAGCGAGAGCGGCGATTGCCTCGGCGACTCGCGCGGGCTCGTGCGGATCGAGATGGGCGGGCTTGCCCGTCGCCACGTTGCAGAAGGCGCAAGCCCGCGTGCAGACATCGCCCATGATCATCACCGTGGCGTGGCGCTTCGCCCAGCACTCGCCGATATTCGGACAGGCCGCCTCCTCGCACACGGTATGGAGGCCGTGGGCGCGCAGAACGGCTTGCGTCGCGCCGAAGGCATGCGTCCCCGGCGCCCGCACCCGGATCCAGGGCGGCTTGGGCAGAACGGGGGTGTCGGGCAGCCGCGCCTTCTCGGGGTGGCGCGGCCGCGCCTTCACCGTGCCGATGGTGTCGATCACTGTCACCATGTGCGATTCAAGTTGCCTCGTGTCCGGTGACCTTCCGCCAAATCCAGATCAAGAGAATGGCGCCAATCGACGCCACGATCAGATTGCCAAGCCAGCCATAGAACTCGATGCCGACCAAACCCGCCAGCGTGCCGCCGACGAACGAGCCGGCAATGCCGACCAGAAGATTGGTGAGCAACCCGTGATCGCTCGCCGTCACCTTCTCGGCGATATAGCCCGCGACCAGGCCGATAATCAGCATGCCGAAGAAGCCGACCCCCGGCATCGAGAGCAATCCATGACCTTCCATCGAACCGCCTCCTGTTCTCGCGGCGTCACCGCATGCGTTGCCAAATCCAAAGGCAGAGGATCGCGCCCAAGGTGGCGATGATGATCTGCCCAATCAGTCCGTAGGCGGCGATGCCGAGCAGGCCAGCCAAGAGGCCGCCGACCACGGCGCCGACAATGCCGATCAACAGATTCACCAGGAGATCCTGCTGCCGTCCCATAATGTAAGAGGCGAGCGCGCCGGCGATCAGGCCAATCACGAGAAAAATAATCAGGCTCATTCCAAGTCCCTCCATCGTTGGCTGTGCTCGATAGCGCTCCGCTACGGGACGGACTAGATGTGGAGGGCGCGCCCGAAGGCGTCGAGCACCGATTCGTGCATCATCTCCGACAAAGTCGGATGGGGGAAGATGGTGGCGATCAATTCCGCTTCCGTGGTTTCGAGGGTCTTGCCGATGGCGAAGCCCTGAATGAGCTCGGTCACGCCCGCGCCGATCATGTGCGCGCCGAGCAAAGCGCCTGTCTTGGCATCGAAAATCGTCTTCACCAGGCCGTCGGTCTCGCCCATGGCAATGGCCTTGCCGTTCGCCATGTAGGGATAGCGGCCGACTTTGAGCGTGTAGCCCGCCGCCTCCGCCTGTCCTTCGGTCAGGCCGAGGCTGGCGATCTGAGGCGTGCAATAGGTGCAGGCAGGGATGTTGGTTTTGTCCATGGGATGGACCCCGTCGAGCCCGGCGATTCGTTCCACGCAGAGCACGCCTTCATGCATGGCCTTGTGAG
>CAYUTT010000339.1:0-2804 GCA_964447575.1 uncultured Methyloceanibacter sp. | reverse complement strand
CCTTCCGTTCGGTGATCGAGGTCTGGATGACTGTAACCTGCTCGGTGAGCTCGGCAAGCTTCCCTTCGGTCTCCGACAGCTTCGCCTCGCTCGCCTGCACACGCCCACCTGCTTCGATCAGCTCGCTATTGAGCCTGGCACGCTCCTCTGCCAGCGCGGCGAGGTCCTTGGTCAGTCCTTCGGCCTTGACCCGGCTCGACTGCAGTTCCTGCTCGGTCGCGTCGAGACGCTGCTTCGCCTCGTCGCGGGACAAGTCATCCTGGGCGAGGACCTGCCACGGCAAGACGCAGAGCAACCCGGCAAGGAGCAGGACGAACCGAAGCCTTTGTCTTGTGAAAGCCAATCGATCGGTTTGCGCCATACGCCCTGGCCGTTCAGTCGATGGCACCGGAGGGAAACGGCAGAATCAAGGCAAAACGCTTACGAATGCTTAACCTTAGTGCCGCTTACGCCCGGTGATAGGGATGTCCCGCAAGGATGGTCATGGCGCGATAGAGCTGCTCCGACAAGACCACGCGGGCAAGGCCATGAGGCAGCGTCATGGGCCCCAGTGAAAGGGACAAATCGGCCTTTTCTCTGACCGCCTCGCCGAGTCCGTCGGCCCCGCCGATCAGGAATGCGAGCCCCGCCGCCCCGCCGTCCCGATATCGCGCGAGTGCAGCCGCGAACGCCTCGCTGGATAGCAGGCTTCCATCGGGGTCGAGACAGATCAGCGCATGCGCCGAAGGGACCTTTGCGAGCAGCGCTTCGGCTTCCGCGGCGCGGCGGGCATCCGCGCTCCGTGCCTTGGATTCGGGGCATTCGACAGAGGTGACGGGTGACAGGCTCAAGCTCCGGCCGAGCGCCTCGGCGCGGGCGAGATAATGGGCGCAGAGCTCACGCTCGGGCCCCTGCTTCAATTTGCCGACCGCCGCGATCAGGAGCCGCATGGCTCAAGCTTCGCGGGAACGCCGGCGCTGGCGGTCCGCCGTCTCTTAGACCACCATCCGCTCCATGGGCCGGTTCGCGGACCACATCTTTTCGAGGTTGTAGAACTCACGAACCTCTGGGCGGAAGAGATGGACGATGACGTCGCCGGCATCGATCAGCACCCAGTCGCCCTGGGGCAGTCCTTCGACGCGAGCGCGGCCATAGCCTTCATCCTTCAGCTTCTTGATGAGGTGGTCGGCGACGGCGCCGACATGCCGCTGCGAACGACCCGAGGCGATCACCATATGGTCGCCGATTGAGGTCTTTCCCTTCAAGTCGATGGCGACAACCTCTTCGGCCTTGGCACCGTCGAGCGTGTCGAGCACGATCTTGAGCAGTCTATTCGGATCGGCGCGAAATGACGCAAATCCGGTCGGAGGCGTACCGTGTTCGGTACCCTCTCTAGGTGAGCGCATGTTTGGGTGAGTGTCCTTCTGCCATTGCTCCGGAAAGCGGCCTTGGCCGTGTCTCGCGCATCAATGCTGAGGAGCCCCTGATTGCCGCTTCACGCCATAAAGATAGTATGCCCACCCGGCGACTTTCAATAGCTAGTATTGGCTGGCGTTTTTCTTGCTCTTGCTTGGCTGTCTAACGTCCCTTCAAGACGTCTTCGCGAAGAGCGGTCGAGGAAAGCCCCGACAGCTTGTGGCTGAGGATCGTCCAGGCCGGCGGCACCAGCAGCGCAAGCCCGGCGGCGTCCGTCTCGTCCACATAATATGCCGCGAAGCGCCGTGCGGCCGGGCTCGCCTGCGCTTTCAGCCGGTACCCGGGCCGGTCGAGAACCGCGATGGGCACCAGCGAGAAGAGTCCGGCCCAGTCCTTCCAGCGATGAAACTGAGCGAGATTGTCCGCCCCCATCAGCCATACGAAATGAACCGCCGGAAAGCGCCGCTTGAGCGTCGTGAGCAGATCGATCGTGTAGCGGGACCCGGTCCCGCCATCGAACCCGGTGACGGCTACGCGCGGATGCCGGGCAATCTCCCGCGCCGCGGCGACACGCTCCTCCAGCGCAGGCAGCGTCGACACATCCTTCAGCGGATTGCCCGGCGTGACCAGCCACCACACGGAATCGAGCCCGAGCCGCTTCAGCGCCGTCAGGCTGATCTCGCGATGGGCGTCATGCGCCGGGTTGAACGAGCCGCCGAGCAAACCGATGCGCATGCCGGGCGCCGCAATCGGAACGTCATAATGCGGACTTTGACTCTTGTTCAAGGCCGTGTCTGGCCCTGCCCGCGCACCACGTATTTGAAGGTGGTGAGCTGCTCCACGCCGACGGGACCGCGCGCGTGGAAGCGGCCCGTAGCGATGCCGATCTCCGCCCCCATGCCGAACTCGCCGCCGTCGGCGAACTGGGTCGAGGCATTGTGCAGCACGATGGCGCTGTCGACGCGGCCGAGGAACGTGCGCGCCGCGTCCTGGTCGTTGGTGACGATGGCGTCGGTATGCTGCGAGCCGAATTGGGCGATATGCGCGATCGCATCGTCGAGCCCGTCAACGACCTTCACCGCGATGATCGGCGCGAGATACTCCGCGCCCCAATCCTCGTCGGTCGCGGGCTTGACGCGGCTGTCGGTGCGCTGCGTCTCCGGATCGCCGCGCACCTCGCAGCCCGCCTCGATCAGCGCATCGACGATCGGCGTCAAATGCGTCGGCACGGCGGCATGCGATACGAGCAGCGTCTCCGCCGAGCCGCACACGCCCGTGCGCCGCATCTTGGCGTTGACCGCGATGTTCCGCGCCATATCGAGATCGGCGTTCTCGTCTACATAGACGTGGCACACGCCTTCGAGATGGGCGAACACCGGCACCCGCGCTTCCTCCTGCACGCGCGCAAC
>CAYUTT010000338.1:0-2817 GCA_964447575.1 uncultured Methyloceanibacter sp. | reverse complement strand
TGAAGTAGTCCGGAACGTGGAAGGGCGGCGCGCTCAAGCAAGGCGCGCCGCTCCCCTTTTGGTTGGGAAAACAAGATGAACGGTCAGAACATTCGCATCCGGCTCAAGGCGTTTGACCACCGCGTCCTGGACTCCTCTACGCGTGAGATCGTCTCGACGGCGAAGCGTACGGGCGCACAGGTCCGGGGGCCGATTCCGCTGCCGACGCGAATTGAGAAGTTTACGGTGAACCGCTCGCCGCACATCGACAAGAAGTCGCGCGAGCAGTTCGAAATCCGGACCCACAAGCGCCTGCTCGACATCGTCGATCCCACGCCGCAGACGGTCGATGCGCTGATGAAGCTCGATCTCGCTGCCGGCGTCGACGTCGAGATCAAGCTCTAAGGCGGTGCGAGGCGAGGCAAGGAAGACTTCGATGCGATCAGGTGTCATCGCGCAAAAGGTCGGCATGACCAGGATCTTCACCGATGCCGGGGAGCACATTCCCGTCACGGTGTTGCGCCTCGACAATTGTCAGGTCGTCGGCCAGCGCACCGAGGAAAAGAACGGCTACACCGCCGTTCAGCTTGGCGCCGGCAGGCCCAAGGTGAATCGTCTGACCCGCGCCGAGCGGGGCGGCTTCGCCGTGGCCAACGTGGAGCCGAAGCGCAAGGTGGCGGAGTTCCGCGTGAGCCCGGAGAACATGATCGACGTGGGAGCGGAGATCACCGCGGACCACTTCGTCGAGGGTCAGTACGTGGATGTGTCGGGCACTTCGATCGGCAAGGGTTTCGCGGGCGCGATGAAGCGTCATGGCTTCGGCGGCTTGCGGGCGAGCCATGGCGTGTCGGTGAGCCATCGCAGCCACGGCTCGACCGGTCAGCGCCAGGATCCGGGCAAGGTGTTCAAGGGCAAGAAGATGGCCGGCCATATGGGCGATGTCAGCGTCACCACGCAGAATCTGCGCGTGGTGAAGACCGACCCCGAGCGCGGCCTGATCATGATCCGGGGCGCAGTGCCGGGCGCCAAAGGCGGTTGGGTGCTGCTGCGGGATGCCGTGAAGCGGGCGCTTCCGGAGGATGCGCCGAAGCCTGGTGCGTTCCGCAAGGGAGCCGACGAGCAGAAGACGGCGAAACAGGCGCAGACCGAGGCGGCGCCTGAGGCGCCCGTAGCCGAGGTACCTGCAGCCGAGGCGTCAGAGGGCGGGGATAAAGCGTGATGAAGGCGGATGTAACAACCCTCGACGCCAAGAAGGCGGGCACGGTGGAGCTTCCGGACGATGTGTTCGGGCTCGAGCCCCGGTCCGACATCCTGCATCGCATGGTGCGCTACCAGCTCGCCAAGCGCCGCAGCGGCACGGCCTCGGTCAAGGATCGCTCGCAGATCACCGCGACCACGGCCAAGATGTACCGGCAGAAGGGCACGGGCCGGGCACGTCACGGCAGCCGGAAGGCGCCGATCTTCCGCGGCGGCGGCAAGGCGTTCGGCCCGCAGCCGCGCAGCCACGCCATCGACCTGCCGAAGAAGGTGCGTGCGCTTGCGCTCAAGCATGCGCTGTCGTCCAAGGCCAAGACCGACACGCTGGTCGTGCTCGAGAGCTGCGAGTTGAAGGACGGCAAGACCAAGGAGCTCAAGTCGCGCTTCGCCAAGCTCGGGATCGGCTCGGCGCTGATCGTGGACGGGGCGGCGGTGCAGGACGCCTTCGCGCTGGCGGCGCGCAACATTCCGCATGTCGATGTGCTGCCGGTGCAGGGCATCAACGTGTACGACATTCTCCGGCACGACAAGCTCGTGCTGACCAAGGCGGCGCTCGAGGCGCTGGAGGCACGGTTCAAATGAGCTCGCTTGCGGCATATGACGTGATCCTCGCGCCGGTGATTACCGAGAAATCGAGCGCGGCGTCCGAGGCGAACCAGGTGATCTTCAAGGTGCGCCGCGACGCGACCAAGCCCGAGATCAAGGCGGCGGTCGAGAAGCTGTTCGGGGTCAAGGTGCTGGCGGTGAATACGCTGACGCGCAAGGGCAAGACCAAGCGCTTTCGCGGCATCGTGGGGCGCCAGAAGGACATGAAGAAAGCGATCGTCAAGCTCGCCGAAGGCGACAAGATCGACGTGACGACGAGGATCTGACGAGATGGCGTTGAAGACATTCAAACCCACGACGCCGAGCCAGCGGCAGCTCGTGCTCGTCGACCGCAGCCAGCTGTGGAAGGGCAAGCCCGTCAAGGCGCTGACCGAAGGGCTTACCAAGTCCGGCGGACGCAACAACCACGGCCGCATTTCCGTGTGGCATCGCGGCGGCGGACACAAGCGCACCTATCGCGTGGTGGATTTCAAGCGCGGCAAGCTCGGCGTGCCGGCGACGGTGGAGCGGCTGGAATACGATCCGAACCGCACCGCGTTCATCGCCCTCATCAAATATGAGGACGGCGAGCTGTCCTACATCCTCGCGCCGCAGCGGCTGGCGCCGGGCGACAAGGTGATCGCCGACGAGAAGACCGACGTGAAGCCCGGCAACGCCATGCCGCTCGCGGCCATGCCCATCGGCACCATCGTCCACAACGTGGAGATGAAGAAGGGCAAGGGCGGGCAGATCGCGCGCGCGGCGGGCACCTACGTCCAGCTCGTGGGCCGCGACGCCGGCTACGCAATCCTCAGGCTCAACTCCGGCGAGACGCGCATGGTGCCGTCGGAGTGTATGGCGACGGTCGGCGCGGTGTCGAACCCCGACAACTCCAACGTGTCGATCGGCAAGGCCGGGCGTTCGCGCTGGAAGGGGCGCCGGCCTGTGGTCCGCGGCGTGGCCATGAACCCGGTCGATCATCCGCATGGCGGCGGC
>CAYUTT010000337.1:0-2827 GCA_964447575.1 uncultured Methyloceanibacter sp. | reverse complement strand
GCCGCCCTCCTCCCGCTGCACTGGCAGCACCCCCCCTGGGCGGCCCGCAACAACGTCGATCTCGAGCCTGTAGTCAATGTCATCGATATGCCGTATCTCGGTGATCTAGTCATTGAATGAGCGCGACGCCGCAACCTGCGGCCCAAGTCTAGGGAGAAACACCATGCTCAAGAAGATTCTCATTGGGCTCGCGGCGCTTGTGCTCATCTTCGTTATTGTCGTCGCGCTGCAGCCTTCCGATTTCCGGGTCGAGCGCAGCGCCACGATCGCAGCGCCCCAGGCCAGCGTGTTCGAGCAGGTCAACGACCTGCGTAAATGGGAGGCGTGGTCGCCCTGGGCGAAGCTCGACCCGAACGCCAAGGTGAATTTTGAGGGACCTGAGTCGGGCCACGGCGCGGCCATGAGCTGGGCCGGAAACGACGAGGTGGGCGAGGGCAAGATGACCATCGTCGAGAGCCGGCCCAATGACGCGGTCAAACTCAAGGTCGATATCGCCAAGCCTTACGAGGGGACTAGCATGTCGGACTTCACCTTCAAGCCGGAGGGCGCAGGGACCGCCGTCACCTGGGCGATCTCGGCTCAGCACAATTTCATGGAAAAGGCGTTCTGCCTGATCATGAACGGCAAGAAGATGATTGGCGGCCTCATGGACAAAGGCCTGACCCAGATGAAATCGGTGGTCGAATCGGGCGCCGCCGTCAGCAGCAGCGACTGACGCGGGTTAGTCGTCAGCGCGCGCTACTGCGTGCATTCGCCGATATAGTCGACCTGCATCTTTGCCACTCTGGCCATGCATTGATTGCCGTAGGTCTCGCCGTCGCAGGCGCAGACCGGCTCGTAGTCCTGCTTGCAAACCTCCGCCGCCTTGGCGCATTGGCCCGCGGCGTCGGCTACGTTGCATTGGCCGGCGGGATGCTGGCACCAAAGGCCCTCGTCGCATTGAATGGCGGCAATGCCGTCACAGGGCTCGCCGAGCGCGGCGGCTAGTCCCAGGCCCGCAGGCAAAGTGCAGAATAATTTCAATACAATCAATGGCCTAAGTAGCCGCATAACACCCTCCCAGGGGCTGAGGCGTGGCGGGAACCATACCATACTGCTAGACTTGCCAAGGCGTATCCGCTCGCCGCGCGGGGGCATGGATGAGCGCATCGACTGCTGGCGCAGCAACCCTTCCCAAGCCTCCAGCCCGCGCCATGGCCATTATGGCCGGCGCCGGCGTCCTCACCGGGCTGATTTCCAGCCTTCCCACGCCCTTGCCGGATTTGCGCCTCGAGAACCCGCAGATCCTGATTAATGCCGAGGGCATCCCGCTGCATGCGGGCATCGCCTTCGGAGTTGCCGTAGGGCTCATGCTCTGGCGCTGGGCCAGCCGTGACTTAAGCAAATGCCTGCTCGCCATGTTGCTGACCGTAATTGGTTGGCTCGTGGCGGTGAATTCGGCGAACGACGTCATGTCCACCATCGTCGCCTCGGAGTTGTTCGGCACGGTCGAGGGCGCCAAGGCCGCGCGAGAGACGGTCGGCTGGATTCTGGCGGGACTGGTCGGAGGAGGGATCGGGGCCGGCCTGACCGCCTTCGGCGCGGGCATCGCCGCCGAGTCCATCAGGCGTTTCGCAGCGTGGGGCGTGATCGTCGCAACCGGAGCCTTGTTTGGTCTTCTGCTGTATCCCGCCGCTCAACTCGATGCGATCATTCTGCTCTTCGTGCCGTGGCAGGCTGCGGTGTTAGCCGCAATCGCTTATGGTCTCAATCGTCTAGGGACATGAGCGGACGCGGTACCGATGCACGCGATTGCTGCTAGCCTGAGCTTTGTCGGGCGCCGCCTCCTGCAGGCGGCGCTCGTCATGCTGGCGATCCTGGTGATCGCCTTCGCCGTGAAGAACGCGCTCGGCGATCCGCTGCGCGAGATCATGGGCGAAGCGGTCCCGGCGTCTGAGCGCGAGAAGCTGATGCACGAGCTTGGGCTCGACGCGCCCTGGCCAATGCAGCTCGCCCGTTATCTCGGCGGGGCGGTGCAAGGCGATCTCGGCACCTCGCTCATTTACAAACGGCCGACCTTCGAGGTCATCCTCGCCAAGTTCCCGGCGAGCTTCGAGCTCGTGCTCGGCGCGAGCCTGATCGTGCTCCTGCTTTCGGTTCCGGCGGGCATCTATTGCGCGGTGCGACCGCGGGCGCGAGGCGCGCGGCTGATCTTGAGCCTCAGCGTGCTCGGCATTTCGATCCCCGTCTTTCTCACCGGCATTTTTCTGATCACGATATTCTCGGTGTGGCTCGGCTGGTTGCCGGCCTTCGGTCGCGGCCAGACCGTCAGGCTCGGCTTCTGGGAGACCGGCCTGCTCACTGCCGACGGTCTCAAGCATCTCATCCTGCCGGCGCTGACCTTGTCCTCGATCATGCTGCCGCTGTTCATCAGGCTGGTGCGCGGCGCCATGCTCGACGAGCTTGGTCACGACTATGTGCGAACAGCCCGGGCCAAGGGTGCCTCGCATCTGCGCGTTTGGGTCGTCCACGCTCTGCGCAACGCGCTATTGCCGCTGGTCGCCGTCGGTGGCCTCCAGGTCGGCACGCTGATCGCCTACACTTTGCTGACCGAAACGGTGTTCCAATGGCCGGGCATGGGCTTTCTGTTCCTCGAGGCCGTCACCCGCGCCGACATTCCGCTCATCACCACCTATCTCGTGTTCGTCGGGCTGATCTTCGTCGTCACCAACACCTTGGTCGACATTGTCAGTCTGATGCTCGATCCGCGCGTCGGTCTGGAGGGCGTCCGATGAGCGCCGTGTCTGTGCGAGATGGTCGGCGCGCGCTGCACGACTTCGCCGCCGAG
>CAYUTT010000336.1:0-2834 GCA_964447575.1 uncultured Methyloceanibacter sp. | reverse complement strand
GCGTTCGACGCTTTCGTGCCGGGCGTCGCGCTCAGCAAAGCAGGCTAGTGCCTTAGCATCTCAATTGCTGCCTCATGGAGGCGGGGATCGCAAGCGGCCACGACACTGCCGCCACTGCGTGGATCGCCGCCGTCCCAGGCCGTCACAATCCCGCCCGCGCGCTCGATGATAGGAATGAGGGGCAAGATATCGAACGGCTTGAGGTCGGACTCGACGACAAGGTCGATGTGCCCGAGGGCGAGCAGGCAGTAATTATAGCAGTCGCCGCCGAAGCGCCTCAGGCGGACCGCGCGGCTGAGCCGCTCATAGGCATCGAATTGCGGCCCGGTGAACATATCCGGGGTGGTCGATGCCAGCACGGCCTCGGCCAGGGCCGGGCAGGCGCGAACCCGCATCGGCTTGGTCTCGCCGTCATGGCGGAAGAAGGAGGCCCCTTCGCCGCTCCAGAACCGTTCGCCGGTGTAGGGCTGGTCCATCAGGCCGAGCAGGGGCTTGCCGCCCGCCGTGAGGCCGATCAGCGTGCCCCAGAGTGGCTGACCGATGATGAAGGCGCGGGTGCCGTCGATCGGGTCGATGATCCAGCAATAGTCGGCATCGGCGCGGGAATTGCCGAATTCCTCGCCGACAATGCCGTGGGAGGGGTAGGTCTCGGCCAGCACCTCCCTGATCGCGGCCTCCGCGTCGCGGTCCGCGGCGGTGACGGGGTCGAAAGCATCGCCTCCCTTATGGTCAACGGCCGTTCCTGACCGGAAATGCGGCAATATGACCGCGCCGGCCCTGTCGGCGAGCGCGTGGGCCATCGCTATATAGGCGGCGAAATCAGATTGCTCGGGTCTGGACACGGGACAAGGCTTGGCGGCGTTTTGCCTTGAAAGTCAAGGTTTCCGTGGCGGCGATGCGGGAACGGCGGGAGCAGACAGGCGCGCGCGGCGAGGCGCCGGAGCTTCCGTGACAGTTCTGCACCAGTGTTTCAGGAATGATCCAGCCCGGGGATCGCATTCTTGATTTTTGTGCGCCGCAATGACATATTGTTGCAACGCGGCATGGCTCTCCAGGTTGTGCCGCTGCCCTCCTTGGGCGTTTCCTCCCTAGACTTGGGCCGTTCGTTCAATCGGACGGCCCATTTTTTTTATGTTTTCGGTGGCTTACTCCGCGGCGGCGCGCGGGATGGCGAGGCCCGATATGCCGGGGATCAGCGCGCTCACCATGGTTTCGAGGCTGGCGCGGAGCCGCTCGAAGCCGGACGATTTCTCGAAGCTGGTCTCGTCCATGTAGAGCGACCGGTTGATCTCGATCTGGAGCACGTGCTGAGCCTTATGGGGGCGCCCGTAATGCTCGGTGATATACCCGCCGGCATAGGGCTTGTTCAGCGATACGGCGTAACCGAGGGCTTCCAGTTCCCTGGCCGCAAGCCGTGTCAACTCGCTGCTGCATGAGGTGCCGAAGCGGTCGCCAAGGACGAAATCCGGGCGGCCCGCACCGTGGTCCGTGATGGGGCTGGAGGGCATGGAATGGCAGTCGATCAGCACCGCCAGACCAAATTCCCGTTTGGCTTGAAGGAGAAGCGCCGCGAGCGTCTCGTGATACGGCGTGTAGAGCCGGTTGATGCGCTCAAGCGCCGCTTCGACCGACAGCGGCTCGCGATAGATCTCATCGGATTCCGAGACGATGCGGGCAATGGTGCCGAGCCCGCCGATGACACGCACCGATTGGGTGTTGGCGTAGTGGGGCAGACCGTCGCGAAACAGGATGGGGTCGAGCTCGTAGGGCTCCCGGTTCAGGTCGAGATAGGCGCGCGGGAAATGGGCGTGGAGGAGCGGCGCCCCGAGATCGGTCACGAAGGCGAACAGCTCCTCGACGAAGGCATCCTCCGAGCGCCGCAAGGTGAGCGGGTCGAGCCGGGAGGCCGCGAGAAAGGTGCTGGGGTAGATGCGCCCGCTATGGGGAGAGTCGAAGACCAGGGGAACCCTGATCTCGGCCGGGCGCGCCACGGTAAAGGGCGGCGCAAGCTCCCGTTCGATCGCTTCGGCCTCACTTCGGCTCATGGCCAACCCTTGAATTTTGGCCCTTCTCCAGGGACCGCCAGCCTTGAATCGGACCGCTGTAAACTCTGCCAACGAGAGTTGAACCTGTCTAGGCGTGTTCTGTCTTGTGCCCGCCCCAAATAGACGCAATGATTTAGCGTTTCGTAAGGGGCCGTCCGGCCGGGCCGTTTTCCGGCCAGGGCAAGCGGTCGTTTACCAAGTTCGTGTACGCCCAGAAGGGCGAGAGTCAGGGGGACGAGGGAATGGAGGCGAACGATCCGCGCGCGCGCAGCGTTCAGCGTATACTGCTTGCCGAGGACGACGAGGACATGCGCCGCTTCTTGGTCAAGGCGCTCGAGAAGGCCGGTTACGATGTCGTGTCGTTCGGCAACGGGCTCGAGGCCTATGAGCGGCTCAAGGAAGAGCCCTTCATGCTTCTCCTCACCGATATCGTGATGCCGGAGATGGATGGCATCGAGCTTGCGCGCAAGGCCTCCGAGCTCGACCCCGATATCAAGATCATGTTCATCACCGGCTTCGCCGCCGTGGCGCTCAATCCGGACAACAACGCGCCGAAAGACGCCAAGATCCTGTCGAAGCCGTTCCACCTGCGCGATTTGGTGGATCAGGTGGAGCGGATGCTCGCCGCGTAGACGGCGAAGCAGGGCATAAAACGGCGGGTTGCCTTCGCCCGCCGCGAGCCGATATAGAAGGCCTCCGCCGCACCAAGGCAGCGGGCGCGTAGCTCAGCGGGAGAGCACTGCGTTGACATCGCAGGGGTCACTGGTTCGATCCCAGTCGCGCCCACCA
>CAYUTT010000335.1:0-2863 GCA_964447575.1 uncultured Methyloceanibacter sp. | reverse complement strand
GGATTTTAAGTCCTGTGTGTCTACCAGTTCCACCACGTCCGCAATTCGCGCCAACGCCCTGTCCGGCCAGTGCTGCATATGCGCGCCAATAGAGCGCCATCGCGCGCCGAAGTCTAACAATTGGGCCCTAGCCTTTCGTTAGACGAGCCCAGACCAACAGTGGAGCGCTAGGCGGGAAAGAACGGTTTCTTCTTGGCGCGGCCCGTCGGGGGCGCCTCGTCGCCAGGCGAGCCCTCCTTGAGTGGCTCGGTCTCTTCCTTGGCGCTTTCTGCCCCCGCCGCAGGCGTCTCGGGGCCGGACGCTCCTGCCTCGGTTTCAGCCCCTGGCTCCTCCGGCGCGGCGCCGGTCTTGGGCGCCTCGTGTTTCGGCTCAGGCACCGCGGTCTCGGATTCGGGCCCATCGTTCTTCGCAGCGTCCGCAGTCACCTTCAGCGCCGCTTCCTCACCGGCCGACGCCACCTGAGGGCTCTCTTTGAGCGCATCCTTGGCCGGCAGGGCCTCCACCGGCGCGGGCTCGGCCTCTGGTGCCGCCGCCGGGATAGAATGCACCGCCACAGGCCCCGCCTCGAAGCTCGCCCGCAAGAGCAGGAACAAGGTCAGCGCGTTCAGGAGATGCCAGATGAAATGGGTGCCGACCTGCCGCCCGTCAATCACCACCTGATCGCAGAGTGAGACGTCGACCGAGCGGAAGATGACCGAGATCGTGAACACAACGGCCGCCCACACGACGTAGGGTGCAGCGCGGTGATGCCGCTCGGCCAGCAGCATACCGACAAGGATCAGGGCGGCGAGCGCCGGCAGATAGGCCACGCTGCCGTTGAGGCAAGGCTTGGCTTCTGCCCCCTCCGGCGCAACAATCCCGATGCCGCCGTCCCAGCACTGCACCTGCATGGCAAGGCCGATGAGCCCGGCGAAGCCGACAGCAGCCAGCACGGTAAATCCTGGCGGCACGCCCAGGAAGCGGTTCAAGGCGAATCCGAGATAGACCAGCATGAACAGGACGATCGGCACCACGTCGGCGAGCGCCGTCCCCTGGTCGGCGTAGAGATGGAAGGCGAGGCTGCCGAAGCCGATCAGGAACACGAGCCCGATCAGCAAAAAATGATCCGCGCTCCGCATCTCGCGCGGCCGCCACAGCAGAAGCTGCCAGGCGATCAGCGCGGCGAGGAGGAAGCCGGCATTGGAGATGGCGTTGATCGGCTCGGCCCAGAGCGCTTCGTCCGTGCCGCGCTCGCAATAGAGGAAGACGCGCTCGCCGAATGTCATGGTCCCTTATCCTTTCGACCCTCACACAGGAAAGAGGCCCTCCCCTCCCGGCGAAGCCATCCGCCGGACGCATGCAGTTTCTTGTTGGAGCGTCCCACCGTCCATGAGTGCCCCGCATGTTAAACGCGAAACGCGAACGGCGGCAGTAGGGTTCTCGATTTGATGCGTATTCGCCGCGGCACAATCATGACGCGTATGCCGGGGCGAGGCGGCGCACAAGCGGGGCCGGTTCTCTTGCCGGGATATTCCCCTTAGCTTTTCGCCTTTGGGGGCAGCGCGATCCGGATATGCAGCTCTTGCAGCTGCTTGGGCGAGACCTCGGACGGCGCCCCCATGAGCAGGTCCTCGGCCTGCTGGCTCATGGGGAACATGACCACCTCGCGCAGATTGTCTTCACCGCACAGCAGCATGACGATGCGGTCGATGCCGGGCGCGATGCCGCCATGGGGCGGCGCGCCATACTGCAGCGCCCGCAGCATGCCGCCGAAGCGCTTCTCCAGCTCCTCCTTCGGATAGCCGGCGATGGCGAAGGCTTTCTCCATGATCTCCGGCTTGTGGTTTCGGATCGCGCCGGAGGAAAGCTCCACGCCGTTGCAGACGAGGTCGTATTGGTAGGCGAGGATCTCGTCCGGCTTGATCGTGTCGAGCGCCTCGAGGCCGCCTTGCGGCATGGAGAAGGGGTTATGAGAGAAGTCGATCTTCTTCTCCTCCTCGTTCCACTCGAACATCGGGAAATCGACGATCCAGCAGAATTCGAAACAGCCGCTCTTGGTGAGCCCGAGCTCGTTGCCGATCCTGACCCGCGCCCGCGCCGCGAAATCGGCGAACTCCTTCGGCAGGCCCGCAACGAAGAACACGGCATCCCCGTCGCTTAAGCCGAGCTGCTGACGGATGGCTTCGGTGCGCTCCGGTCCGACATTCTTGGCGATGGGTCCTGCCCCCTCCCCTTCGCGGAAGAAGATATAGCCGAGCCCCGGCTGACCTTCGCCTTGCGCCCACCCGTTCATGCGGTCGCAGAAGGCGCGGCTGCCGCCGCCCTTCGCAGGGATCGCCCACACGCGCGTGTTCACGTCCATCTCGATCATGCCGGCGAACACCTTGAAGCCCGAGCCGCGGAACTGCTCGGTCACGTCGGCCATCTCGATCGGATTGCGCAAGTCCGGCTTGTCCGTGCCATATTTGCGCATGGCCTCCGCATAAGGGATGCGCGGGAATTCCGGCGTCACCGGCTTGCCCTCGCCGAACTCCTCGAACAGACCGCGCATGATCGGCTCGACCGTGTCGAACACGTCCTCCTGCGTGACGAAGCTCATTTCCAGATCGAGCTGATAGAACTCACCGGGCGAGCGGTCGGCGCGGGCATCCTCGTCGCGGAAGCACGACGCGATCTGGAAATAGCGGTCGAAGCCCGCCATCATGATCAGCTGCTTGAATTGCTGCGGCGCCTGCGGCAGCGCGTAGAACTTGCCGGGATGCACGCGGCTCGGCACGAGATAGTCGCGCGCGCCTTCCGGCGAGGAGGCGGTCAGGATCGGCGTCTGGAACTCGAAGAAGCCCTGCGTCTTCATGCGCGCGCGCAGGCCGTCGATGATCTGGCC